>JASHVY010000024.1 GCA_030044345.1 Acetobacteraceae bacterium
GCGCCGCGACCCCGATCATCCGACCGGCATCTATTTCATCGCCCATGGTCCGAACGGACACCGCTTCTCTTATCTGCGCAAAAATTCCGCGGCCTCTCATCTCCGCGCCGCCGACCTGCCGGAAGCCCGGATCGCGCAGGCGAAATTCTTTTTCGCCTCGGGGATCAGCCTTGGCGTCTCCGCCACCGCGGCGGATGCGGTGCTTGCCGCGATCGTCATCGCCCGCCGCGTCGGCACCAAGGTCGCGATCGATACCAATTACCGTCCGGCCCTCTGGCCGCCCACCCGCGCCGCTGCCCTCACCCATGCGGCCATCGCCGCGGCGGATATCGCGCTGCCAAGCCTCGAAGACGCCATCGCGCTCACCGGCCTCACCGATCCCGACGAAATTCTCGATTTCTATCTCGGTCTCGGCCCGCCGATCGTCATCCTCAAGCGCGGTGCCGCCGGCGCCATCCTCGCCACCCGGAACCGCCGGATCGTCCTGCCAGGGTTGCCGGTGCGCGCCGTCGATACGACCGGCGCGGGCGATGTCTTCTGCGGCTCCCTCCTCGCCCGGCTGCTCGCGGGCGAGGCGATCGAAGCCGCCGCCCGCTATGCCATCGCCGCCGCGGCTCTCTCCACCACCGGATACGGCGCCGTCGCCCCCATCCCCTATCCGGCGGGCGTCATCGCCCTCCTGGCCCCGGCGGAGTGATCGCTCCTCATTGTGAAGGCCAGGGGACGCTGTCCCCTGGACGGGTCCCCATCGCGCAAGCGCGATGGGAGCCCCACCTGCCAAGGGCTGAGCCCTTGGTCTTCGGATCACACGACGCGGCCGGTGTCTGCGTCGATGAGGTGCATGTGGTTGAGGTCGGCGGACATGGGCAGGATTTCGCCGGCCTCGGCACGGACGGAGGGATCGATACGGCCGCAGAGCTCGGTGCCGTTGATGCGGAAATGGACCATGATTTCCATGCCCATGGGCTCGGTCACGTCGAGATGGGCGTCGAAGCGGACAACGTTGGGCTTGGCCGGATCCTTGAGCTCCGTCAGGTGCTCGGGACGGATCCCGACCAGGACATTGTGATCCTTGTACGGGCTGTAGCGATCGACGCGTGAGGACGGCACCGGCAGCCGGATCTCGTCGGTCAGACGCAGCATGAGCTGGTTGCCGACCGTCTCGAGGCGGCAGGGCACGAAATTCATCGCCGGGCTGCCGATGAAGCCGGCGACGAAACGGGTGAGCGGGTTGTGATAGAGTTCCTGCGGCGGGCCGACCTGCTCGATCACGCCGTGATTCATCACGACGACCCGGTCGGCCAAGGTCATCGCCTCCACCTGATCGTGGGTCACATAGACGGTGGTGGTGCGCACCGCCTGGTGGACCTTCTTGATCTCCGTGCGCATCTGCACACGAAGCTTGGCGTCGAGGTTCGAAAGCGGCTCGTCGAAGAGGAAAACCTTCGGGTGGCGCACGATCGCGCGGCCCATGGCCACGCGCTGGCGCTGGCCGCCCGAGAGCGCCTTCGGCTTGCGGGCGAGCAGGGTGCCGATATCGAGGATGCGCGCCGCCTCGTCCACCCGCTGCTTGATCTCGGCGCGCGGAAACTTCCTGAGCTTGAGCCCGAAGGCCATGTTGTCGAACACGGTCATATGCGGGTAGAGCGCGTAGTTCTGGAACACCATGGCAATGTCCCGATCGCGCGGCGGCACGTCATTGACCAGCTCGCCGGCGATCGAAATCTCGCCATCGGTGATCTCCTCGAGCCCGGCGATCATCCGGAGCGTCGTCGTCTTGCCGCAACCGGACGGACCGACCAGCACGACGAACTCCTCGTCGGCGATGTCGAGGTCGATGGCCTTCACGGCCTGAACGTGCTGGTCGTACGACTTCGAAACCTTCCGCAGCGTGACCTGCGCCATCCTGGTTTACCCTTTCGTGGCCCCTGCCGTCAGGCCGGCAATGTAATAGTCCATCAGGAACGCGTATATGATGACGGGCGGCGCCGAGGCGACCACGTTCGCGGCCATGATGTGGCCCCAGTCGAGCACGTCGCCATGGATCAGGTCACTCACGATGCCCGCCGTCAATACCATTTGCTTGCCGGTGAAGAGATAGGCGAGCGGATAGAGGAAGTCCCCCCAGCAGACGGTGAAGGCGAAGATCGTTGCGGCGATGATTCCCGGCAGCGCGACGGGAATGAAGATCTTCCACAGCATCTGCAGATGCGAGGCGCCGTCGATCATCGCCGCCTCGTCCAGCTCCTTCGGGATCGAGGAGAAATAGCCGATCATGATCCAGGTGCAGAACGGGACCGAGAGGGTGGGCCAGACCAGCACCAGGCACCAGGTGGAATTGATCAGATGGAGGAAGGACAGCACCTTGAAGAGCGGGATGAAGAGCAGGGATTCGGGCACGAGATAGGTGAGGAAGACGCCGGTGGCAAAGGCGTGGCTGCCGAAGAAGCGCATCCGGGCGAGCGCATAGGCGGCGAGGATCGACATCGCCAGCGTCAGCACGACGACGATGAGCGTCACCTTCACGGTATTGAGAAAGAAGGTCTGGAAATCGGGATTGGTGATGATCCCGATGAAATTCCCGAAATAGGGATGGGCGGTGAACCAGGGATCCTTGCCCGAGCCGATCTGCTGGGAGGTTTTGAGCGCGGTGACCAGCTCGAAATAGGGCGGGGCGAGAAAGCCGATCGCGAAGAAGACGAGCACGATGTAGCTCGCCCAGAGCGCCCAGCGCCGCTCGCGCGCGATGCTCGGCTTGAGCCAGTTTCGGCGCCCGATGGGCTCTGCGGTGGCGACGGCGCCGCTCATCTCACATGCCCTCCCTCGCCCGGCGCCCGACTCCGCGCAGGATGAAGATCGAGAAGACCGCCAGGATCGGGAAGATGAAGAGGCTGACCGCCGCGCCGAGCGAAATATTGCCGCCCTGGATGCCGAGCTGGAATGCGTAGGTCGCGAAGACGTGCGTCGTGTCGGCCGGTGCGCCGGTCGTCAGGATCTGGACGATATCGAAGTTCGCGAAGGTGACGATCAGGCTGAAGAGGACCGTGATGCTGATGATGTTGCGCAGCATCGGCAGCGAGATGAAGCGGATCTTCTGCAGCCAGGTCGCCCCGTCGATCGCCGCCGCCTCGTAAAGCTGATCGGGCACCGATTTCAGCGTCGCCAGATACATGATCATGAAGAACGGCGTGCCATACCAGACATTGACCCCCGCCACCCAGAGCCGGGCCGTCCATGTATTCGAAAGCCAGGCAACCTGGGGAATGCCGAACTGGCCGAGAATCCAGTTCACGGCGGAGTAATTGCCCGAGAGCATCCACCAGAAGCCCAGGGTGGAAAGCGCCGGCGGGATGACCCACGGGATCAGCAGCAAACCTCGCCAGATGCGCTGGTCCCGGCCCGAGATGTTGTGCATCACGTGCGCGAGGATGAATCCGATCAGCGCCTTGAAGAACACCGCGGTGATGGCGAAGAAGCAGCTCTGGAAGATGACGAGGTCGAATGTATCGCTGCGCAGCAGGTAGCGGTAATTGAAGAGACCGATGAACCGTGTCGCATCGCGGCTCAGCATGGAGAGATAGATCGAGTAGAAGAACGGATAGACGACCAGCCCGGCGATCAGCGCGATCAGCGGCAGGCACATCAGCACCGCGATCGTCGAGCGTCGCTGCGCGAATCGCCTGAGTCCGCCCCGGCGTACGGATGGCGCAAACCCGTGAAGCGCGTCGGCAGAAATGCCTGTGGTTCCGTCGGCCATGCTTTCCTCCCCGCCGGCCGCCTCCGTTCCGGAATCGGCAGGCCCGGCCTCAAAGCCGGGCCCGTCCGATCATTTGCATTTACATATTGATGTAGCCGTTGATCTCGTTCTCCGCCCAGTCGAGAACATCCTTCATCTTCTGCTTGCCCTTGGCGAGCTTGACGGTCATCACATTGAAGGTCGCGTTGTTGTAGAGCTGGATCGCAATGCGCGGCGGTGCCGGATAGCCGCTGACGTTCGATTGGGTATCATGCCAGGGGCGGATTGGATAATTGTAAACCGTCCCGAGCGGCGGCTTGACCTCGGACCAGATCTTGAAATCGTGCATGCTGGCAAAGGTCGGAATGTCATAGCCGACGGACACGTCGCAGAGCGTTTCCACCTGCTCGCGCTGCTGCAGCCAGGTGATCAGATCCTTCGCTGCCGTCTTGTTCGAGCTGAAGGACCAGATGCCCCAGAAGAACGGAAGATACGGGTTGAAACGTCCCGCCGGGCCGGAGGGGCTCGGGAAAGTCCAGCAATCCTCCGCGACTTTCGGCGCATCCCGCCGTGCCACCCACCATGCCGAGGGCGGATTGAAGATCAGCGCGGACTGGCCGGAGATCAGCGCCTTGTTGTTCGAAGCGTCGTCGTAGGTCACCGTGTCGGCCGGCAGAAATTCATAGAGTTTCTGCAGATATTCCAGCACCTGCTGCACCGCGTCGGAGCGGAGCTGGAGGTTGCCTTTCTCATCCACGAGCACTGCGCCATAGGCACGCAGCAAGGCCCCGGTCCAATCGACGCTGTCCGTCGTCAGGCCGAGGCCGAGACCGAAGGCAAGCCCGGCCTGTTTCGCGCCCGGCGCCGCCTTGAGCAGGGTATCGTAGGTCCAGTCGGTGGCGGTTTTCGCATTGCCGGGCGCGTTCGGATACCATTGCCGGACATCGTAGCCCGCCTTGCTGAAATAGCTGATGCGCGCGCAGGAGGGCTTGTACTGGCTGCCGACGCTGGTCGGCAGGCCCATCCAATGGCCGTCCACCTTGCCGAGATAGGCGCTCGTCGGATCGATCGCGCCGTACTGCTTGATGAGCCCGCCCATCACGTCATCGATCGGCTCGAGATGCTGATGGTACTGCTGCACGCCCCAGGCCTGGAACGTCATGACATCGTGTCCGGTGCCGGCGAGCGATTCCGCAGCCTCGGCCAGCAGCAGCTTGGCATTCGCCGTGCCCGACTGCAGCAGGTCGATCGAGACATCGACCTTGTTCTTGGCGCCCCAATCGGCGATCAGCTTCTGTATCGCCGGGTTGGCCGCGGGCACCCAATGATCCCAGAGCGCCACTTTGAGGCTGCCGGCCGCATGGGCCGTCCGCATATGGACGAGCGGAAGTGCGGCGCCGGCGGCAGCGAGCTTGAGCGCATCACGACGGGAAACAGGACGCAACTTCTTCATTGAACTCCCCCCTCTGTGTGTTCGGCCGCCCGTTGCAAAAAATTCACAGAAGGGATCGGCTCTCGCGGCCAATCACCCGCTGCCCGGCGGCTTGCCCCCTCGTCTCGCGAGCGGGCAAGGTATTGCCTCAATCCATGCCATAGTCGGCGCCGCATCACAATCACGGATTGGGAAAATCGCGAGTGCCAGCGCCCTCACCGCGCCAGTGGCGCTTTATTCCGCAATGCGCCGCAGCAGGCCGTCGATACGGCGGAGCAGAAGAAGGGCTGCTTCCACAAGGGAATCCTGTGCTGAATCCTGCGCGCCCTCCGGCACAAGGAAGGAATGCGGTGGGGATGCCGCAGAGGGCTCGCCCGCGAGCCGCTCTGCCTCGGCAACCACCCACCCACTCGCTGCCGTGATTTTCTCGGCCGATTCCTTCCCGGCCGGCGTGGACGCCTTCTCGGCGAGATGCGTGAGCTCCCGCACCCGATAGTGGCACGCCATCAGCATCCATAGTCGCCAGCGCCGCCGGACCGTTGCACCGGCGAGCGGCCCAAGCTCCCGCGGCCGGTCCGCGGTGCCAAGATCGACGAAGCGGGCCTCGAGCGTGAGCGAAAGCGCAAGCAGGCCAGGATCGCGCGCCCCGCTCGCGAGGCACCGCCCGGCCGTCTCCACCACCGAAGCGAATACCGCGAAATAGGCTTGCTG
>JASHVY010000222.1 GCA_030044345.1 Acetobacteraceae bacterium
CTGCCCATAGCTGAGACGTAGCTCCGTGACAGCCTGGCTCGACTACACGGTCAACGGACTCGTCGTCGGCGATATCTACGCGCTGCTGGCAGTCGGTCTGGCGCTGATCTTCGGCGTCGCCAATCTGATCAATTTCGCGCACGGATCGGTCTTCTCGGTGGGCGCCTATGTTGGATGGCTATGCGCGGCCTGGCTTCACCTGCCGCTGCCGGCAACATTCGTCGTCGTGGCGCTGGTCTGCGCCGGTCTCGGCGTGCTGATCGAGCGGATCGGTGCCCGGCCGTTCGCCCGCTCGCCACGCATCGCGCCCCTGCTGGCGACGATCGGCATCGGCCTCATCCTGGATCAGTGCCTGCAACTCATCTTCTCGCCCGACCCGCGCGCGCTGCCGAGCGGCCTGCCCTCGATACGTTTCACCATCGTCGCCGGGGCGAGCATCGGGCCGCTCGATATCCTCATCGCAACCTGCGGCATCCTCAGCGCGGTCGTGTTGTGGGCGTTTCTGCGTTTCACGCGACTGGGATGGGCCGTGCGCGCCACGGCGCAGGATGCGGACGCGGCCCAGCAGGTAGGGATCTATACCGACCGTGTGAACATGCTGGTCTTCGCCATCGCTTCCGCGCTCGGCGGCATCGGCGGTTTGCTCGTCGGCATGTACTATAACGATATCGATCCCAGCATGTCCTTCGATGCGACGCTGAAGGGCGTTGTCGCGGCGATGGTGGGCGGCCTCGGCAGCCTGCCCGGTGCGATCGTCGGCGGCCTGCTCCTGGGTCTGACAGAGAGCTACGGCATCGCTCTGTTCGGTGCCAGCTACCGCAACCTGTTCGCCTTCCTCATCCTGATCGCCGTGCTGGTGTTGCGTCCCGGCGGCCTCTTCACCCGGGCGGAACGCGCTGCGGAGCCGATGACCGGCACCTTCATTTTCATCGGCGCTCCGGTTCGCATCCCGCCCTGGCTGTTCGGATGCGTGCTCGTGCTGGCAGCCCTGCTGCCGCTCGGGCATCAAGCCTATCTCACTCAGATCGGGATCAACGCGCTTCTCTACGGGCTCGCCGCCATGAGCCTCACTCTGATCGCCGGCACGGCGGGGCAGATCTCCCTCGGCCATGCCGCCTTGCTCGCCATCGGCGGCTATACTTCCGCCCTGCTCGCCGGCTCGCTCGGCTGGCCAGTGGCGGTCAGCGTTCCGCTCGGCGGCATTGTCGCGGCCGGGCTCGGCACGCTGCTGATCTATCCCGCCTTCCGCATGCAGGGGCATTACGTATCCATCACCACGCTCGCGATCGGCGAGATCGTCGGGCTCATCATCCTGAACTGGACCGGGCTCACCGGCGGCAGCATGGGGCTGTCCGGAATTCCGCCGCTCTCGCTGGGCGGCATCGACCTCAGCGGCACGATGGCGAGCTATTATACCTGCCTCGTTCTGGTCGCAGCGATGGCGCTGCTGCAGCACCGCCTGCTCGGATCGCATCTCGGGCGAAGCTGGCGCGCGGTGCGCGACGACGAGGTGGCGGCCCGCTCCTATGGGCTGCGGCCGGACCGCGCGAAGGTGCAGGCCTTCCTCTTCGGCGGCCTCGGTGCCGGTCTCGCCGGCGCCATCAGCGCGCATCTCTTCTCCTATATCGACAGCGATACGTTCGGCCCCAACCTCTCGATCCTTGCGCTGACGATCGTGATCCTCGGCGGGCTCGGCAATATCCCCGGGGCGCTGCTGGGCTCCGTCCTGCTGGTGGCGTTGCCCGAGGCGTTCCGCTTCCTGGCCGATTACCGGGTGCTGATTTACGGGCTGGCGCTGCTTCTGCTGATCCGCTTCCGCCCGCAGGGGATACTGGGTACAAGCTGAGCATGCTGAGGGTCAGCGGACTCAGTCGCAGCTTCGGCGGTGTGCACGCGGTGCGCAAGGTGGATCTGGCGCTCGGGGAGGGCGAGACCATCGGCGTCATCGGGCCGAACGGCGCCGGCAAGACCACGCTGTTCAACTTGCTCAGCGGACATGAGCGTCCGGATGCCGGTCAGGTCATGTTCCTGGGTCAGGATATCACCGGCCTGCCGCCGGAACGGCTGGCGGCGCTCGGCCTCGCGCGCACCTTCCAGCATGGCCGCGTGTTCGGAAACCTGTCGGTGATGGATAATGTGCTCGTCGGGGCGACACCGCGCCTGCGGCGGGTTCGCCCCGCAGTGCCTTTTGTCGGGCCGTTGCTGGAGCTGATCCTGGCCATGGTACGGCCCGCCGGCGTGCGCGAGGAAGAACGGGCCTTGCGCGCTGAGGTCGAGCAGTTGCTGGCCATGTTCGGTGACCGGCTGGCGCCGCGCCTCACGCATCGGGCCTACAGCCTGTCCTATGCCAATCGCCGCCGGCTGGAAATCGCCCGCGCTCTGGCGCTGCATCCGCGCCTTCTGCTCCTCGACGAACCGGCGGCCGGCATGAACGAGACGGAGACGGAGGAACTGCAGGAGATCCTGCTCACGCTGAAGGCGCGCGGCCAGACCATGCTCCTGATCGAGCACAAGCTCGAGCTCGTCATGCGTCTCTGCGATCGCGTCGTGGTGATGGATGATGGCGCCGTGATCGCCGCCGGACTGCCGGAGGAAGTCCGCCAGGATCCCGCGGTGATCGCAGCCTATCTGGGCCACAGCGCCACCGGGGGCAAGCCCGCCTTGGTGGAGGTCGTGCTGTGAGTCTGCTCTCCGTCGAGACGATCAACACGTTCTACGGCCCCATCCAGATCCATCGCGACGTGAGCCTGGAAGTGCGGACGGGGCAGATCGTCTCGCTGCTGGGCGGCAACGCCAGCGGGAAATCCACGATGATGAAGACGATCCTGGGTCTCATGCGCCCGCGCAGCGGCCGGGTCGTGTTCGATGGCAAGGATATCGCAGGCCTGCCCACACCCGCGATCGTGCGCCTCGGCATCGGCTCCGTGCCGGAGGCAAGACGCCTGTTCCCTTCGCTGACGGTGCGGGAGAACCTGCTGCTCGGCGCCTATCCGCGCAGCGACGGTGCTGCGGTGGCGGCCGATCTCGAGCGCATGCTGAGCCTGTTCCCACGCCTCGCGCAGCGGATTTCCCAACAAGCCGGGGTGCTGTCGGGAGGCGAGCAGCAGATGGTGGCGATGGCCCGGGCGCTGATGGGACGCCCACGGCTGATCTGCATGGACGAGCCGACAATGGGCTTGTCGCCGCTCTTCGTCGATCGGGTGCTGGAGCTGATCCGGCGTATCAACGAACAAGGTGTCGCCGTCTTCATCGTCGAGCAGAATGCGAGCCTCGCCCTGCGCATCGCCCATTACGCCTATGTGCTGCAGTCGGGACGGATCGTGCTGCAAGGCCCGGCCGCCGAGATGGCGCGCGACCCACGCATACGCGATGCCTATCTGGGCCGCAGCACGGCGGCATAGTCCCGACAGCCGGCATTTCGGACATACGCTGCAACGGCGTCGATCGCTATCGCATGCCCCGCTTCCGACCGGGTGACGTCGAGCCTATGGATCGCAATGGCGAGGCCGCCCTCGACTGCGAAGCCACCCGATGCATACTGAGCATGAAACGATTATCAGAGACTCGAGGAAACGAAGATGTCCGCAACGCGGCTATTGATCGCGACCCTGCTTCTTGCAATCACCTCGGGTGCCGCCTTCGCCGCGGACTATTGGGGACGCATGCTGCCGGGCCAGCCGACCGACTTCATTTTCGGCTACGGTTCGCTGATCAACACGGCTTCACGCAACGCAACGGTAGGCCATCCAACGCCTGCAATCCCGGTTCGCGTCTCCGCTGCGTTCGGTTACGTGCGCACCTGGGACGATCGCGCATCGACAGGGTTCACCGCGCTCGGCCTTACGCCACCTGGGCCCGGTGAACATGCCATGACGATCAACGGGGTGCTCTTTCCCGTCGAAGGAAATGACTTGCGCACCTTCGATGCACACGAACCAGGCTACATACGTATCGAGGTTCCGCGCGATGATATCGAGGCTGTATCCTGGCAGCGCCCTCCCCTGCAGGGCAGGATTTGGGTTTACATCCCGGAGATTCCCGGCAAACCGCCGGGCATGGACCTTCCGCAGCCGAACGCATCCTTTCCCCTGCTGCAATCCTATATAGACGTTGTCATGGAAGGCGGTCTCGAGTACGGATCCGGTTTTGCGAAAGAGATTCTCGAGACGACAGCGGGTTGGAGCCGCTATTGGCTGAACGACCGGGAGCTCGGGCGGCGCCCATGGGCGCTCGACAAGAATTCCAGCGTGGTGGACGGACTCCTGGCCGCTTTTGCGCCGCACTTCAGTGATCGTTTGTTCCCGGAGCAATATGTCGTCGAGCGCCTTCTCGCGAAATAGAAGTCCCTATCTCGAAAACAGTGCTGGCATCGTCAAGGCGTGACGAAGATGGGGCCGCGGCTCATTGTTTTCTCGCGTGATTCAGGCCTGCGGTGATTCCACCTCCGGTCATCGCGCTCTAGAAAGTATTACGCACTTCGATGAAGTATCAGAAAGAAGGAGTGGTGGGTTCAACCGGTCAGCGCAACGGCGTGAGCGAGCGTAGCACCTGGAGTGCGATACCCAAGAGTTTTTCGTGGCCTGGTATTCAGTTTGAGTGCGATGGCATCGAGATCATCCTGGCTGTAGGCGGATAAGTCCGATCCTTGGGGGAAATACTGGCGCAGCAGGCCATTTGTGTTCTCGTTCGTCCCGCGCTGCCAAGGGCTCTGGGGATCACAGAAATAGACACCGACCTCGGTGGCGATCGTGAAGCGCCTGTGATGGGCGAGTTCCATGCCCCGGTCCCACGTCAATGACGACATTAACCCTTGAGGCAAACGCTTCACCTGGCGGACGAGAGCCTCCACCACGCTTTCGCTGTCTTTGCCGCCGACCTGAACCAGCATCACGAACCTGGATTGGCGTTCCACCAAGGTCGCGATGTGGGTGTTCTTTCCGCCGGAGATTAGGTCGCCTTCCCAGTGGCCAGGCACCGCACGGTCCTCGGCTTCGGCGGGGCGTTCCTTGATCGATACGGCACCGATGATTTGCCCCCGGGGCTGTCCCTTGGTTGTCGACGTCTTGGCACGTCGCATCAGACGCCTGGTGCGCAGATTCGACAGCAGTTCCTTCTTTAGAACGCCGCGCGCCTGGACAAACAGGCTTTTGTAGATGGTCTCGTGGGACACCTGCATCGCATTGTCGCCCCCATGCTCGACCTTAAGCCATCCCGCAACCTGCTGGGGTGACCATTGGGCCGCCAGTTTTTCCGCCACCAGTATCTGGAGGGGTCGGTTGATCGCTAGGCGGCAAGGTTTGGGGCGTAACGCTTGTTGCCAAGCCCGTTCATCGGCTTTGGTGGCACGGTAATGCCTCCGTCCTCCATTGCGCCCGACCTCGCGGCTGATCGTTGAGGGGGAGCGTCCCAGCCGCGCCGCGATCCGATGAAATGAGACACCGGCCACGATCCCGCGTGATATCTCTTCCCGCTCGTCCTGCCTCAGTGCGGCACCACGCCGTCTCCGCAGTGGCGGCGCTATGCCGCCTTTGGCCAGAACCACGCCAAACACGGAACCGGCATGCTTCCCGAGCGCTCGACCAATCTCACTGAGCGACTGGCCATCCTTCCATCGGGCCCATAGCTCACGTTTCTGCTCCGCAGATAATCCACGTCGACCACTCCGTCCCATCATAAAACCCTTCAGAACACCAGTCCCCAATCATGGTGCGCTGACCGGT
>JASHVY010000223.1 GCA_030044345.1 Acetobacteraceae bacterium
TTCATCAGGCGCGCATTCAGCCGGTCCTGAAGATAGCCCACCAGGATGCCGTCCTCGATCAGGACGGTGCGGCCGGAGGGCGTGCCCTCGTCATCGACGGTCAGGCTGCCGCGGCGATCGGGGAGCGTTCCGTCATCGACGACCGTGACACCGGGTGCCGCGATCCGCTGGCCGAGAAGTCCGGCGAAAGCAGAGGTCTTCTTGCGGTTGAAATCGCCTTCGAGCCCATGGCCGATCGCCTCGTGGAGCAGGATTCCGGGCCAGCCCGGCCCGAGCACCACATCCATCTCGCCGGCCGGCGCGGGCCGGCTCTCGAGATTGACGCGCGCCTGGCGCAGCGCCTCGTTCACCGCCTCCTGCCAGGTTTCGGGCGCGGCAAGGCCACGATAGCCGAACCGTCCGCCGGTGCCGTAGCTGCCACTCTCGCGTCGCCCATCCCGCTCGAGAACCACCGTGACATTGAGTCGGACGAGCGGGCGGAGATCGGCCACACTTGTGCCGTCCGCGCGCAGGATCTGCACCGCCTGCCATTCGCCGCTGAGCGAGGCCATCACCTGGCGGACGAGCGGATCGCGGCCGCGGGCATAGGCGTCGATCTCTCCGAGCAGCCGGGTGCGGGCGGCGAATTCCATTCCGGTCAGCGGATTGGCATCCGTATAGAGCCTTGCGTTGGAGGGACGCGGCGGCTCGGCGGGCCGGCTTTCCGGCTCGGCGGGCAGGGAAGAGACGGTGGCGGCCGCGCGTTCGAGAGCGGGTTCGGAAAGCTCGCCCGCATGGGCGTAGAAGGCGGTCTCACCCGCGAGCGCGCGCAGCCCGAAGCCTAAGGACGAGTCCGCGCCGGCCGAGCGGATGCGCCCATCCTCGAGGGCGAGATGCTCGCTCTCGCGATATTCGAGGAAGAGCTCGCCATCCTCGGCCTTGGCAAGCGCGCGGCCGAGGATGCGCTCGGCCGTCTCGCGGTCGAGCGCGGCATCCGGCCGGGCGAAGAAAAGGCGGTCGGTCACGGCGAGCGGCGCGGGCCCGAAACCTTGCCCGTCCGTGGGCAGCTTGGATTCGCTCATGCGGAAACTCCGGATCTGGCGGCGTCGTGCTTCGGCGCGCGCAGGCTGTGCAGGGCGACGATCGCGGCGGTGAGCAGCAAGGTGGCCGTGACCTGATGGGTGACGGCCAGGGCGACCGGCACCACGAAGAGCAAGGTGGCGATGCCGAGCGCATATTGCAGCAGGACGACGAGGCCGAGAGCGGCAAAGGCGCGCCTTGGGCCAACAGGAAGATGACTGCGGAGCGCGAGGACGACGGTGGCGAGGGTGGTGAGAGCGGTGACGGTGGCAAGCAGCCGGTGATCGAACTGCACCGCCGCGACATTGCGGATGAGATTGGCGAGGAAGGGGTGGAGGGCCGCGTAGCTGGCGGGGATGAGCCGGCCATCCATCAAGGGGAAGGTGTTGTAGATGAAGCCCGCATGCGTGCCGGCGACGAGGCCGCCGGCGGCGATCGTGAGCGCGATCAGCCCCGTCACCAGAAGGGTGAGGCGGAAGAGCGGGCGGGCGCCTTCGATCGGCGCCGGAGTGGGGTTGAGCACCGAAAGCCCGGTCCAGAGAATCGCCGCGTAGAGCGCGAGCGCGAGGCAGAGATGGGCGACGAGGAAGGGCGCGGCCACCGCGGTGGAATCGGGGCGGAAGCCGGTCGCGACCATCAGCCACCCGAGCACGCCCTGCAATCCGCCAAGGATGAAGAGCAGCAGCAGCCGTAGCGCCAGGCCCGGCACCAGCCTTCCCTGCCACCAGAACCAGGCGAGCGGCACGATCACCGCGACCCCGATCAGCCGCCCCCAGAGCCGGTGCACCCATTCGAGCCAGAAGATGTGCTGAAAGCCGGAAAGGCCGAAGCCCTGATTGACGAGCCTGTATTGGGGGATGGCGCGGTAGAGCGCGTAGAGCCGTTCCCAGGCAGCGTGGGAGAGCGGCGGCAAAGCGCCGGAGAGCGGCGACCATCGCATGATCGAGAGGCCGGAGCCGGTGAGCCGGGTGGCGCCACCCAGGGCGACCATCACCAGGATCATGAAGGCGAGAAGGAACAGCCAGGAGGCGAGCAGGCGGCGATTGGGATCCGCTTGCCTGGCCGCTTCTCCGGCCTTGTCGGGGGGAAGCGCGGTGAGCTCGAACGGCAGGGTGGTCATGGAAGCTGGCGCGTGCCTCCCGCGAAAGCGAGCCTTGCTTCGGTTACTCGGCTCGGGACGGCGCACGGACCGTCCAGGGAGGCAGGGATGCCGCGCTGCGCGGCCCTTGTCGAGAGACTTGCGGATCGGGGCATATCTTCGCCGCTTTCCCCGGCAAAACTCGTTTTGGGATAGAGACGCTCGGCGGAATGCCCAGTGGAATGTGCGGCGGAATGCCCAACGGAACGATGGATCGCTTCGCAATGAGTGAGAGAGTGGTGAGCGGCAGGACGGAACGGGCGGCGCTTCCCTGGCGGGCCTTCTCGCGCTCCGCCGTGCTGCTGGTCGGTCTGGCCGCGCTTGGCCTGGCCTGGGCGAAGATGCCGCATCATCTCTCGCCGGCCGCGCTGGCGCCGCTGATGGCACCGCTTTCCGGCCTGGGTTGGGCGGCGCCGCTGCTGTTCGTGGTGTTGGCGGGGCTTGCGATGGCGGTCGGCCTGCCGCGGCAGGTCGCGGCCTTTGCCGCAGGCTATCTCTACGGGCCGTGGTTCGGCACCCTGCTCGGGCTCGCCGCTTCGCTCGTGAGCGCGGCGGTGGATTTCGGCTGGGCCCGTTTCCTTGGCAGGGCGGCCATCAAGCGCCGGCTTTCCGGGCGGCTCGAACGGATCGATTCGTTCCTCGCGGCCAACCCGTTCGGCGCGAGCCTGATGCTGCGGCTGCTTCCCGTGGGGAACAACGTGCTGCTCAATATCGCCGCCGGCGTCTCGGGCGTGACGGCGGGATGGTTCCTGCTCGGCTCGGCGATCGGCTATCTGCCGCAGACGATCGTCTTCGCGCTGCTCGGCGGCGGAGCGCGGCTCGGGCGCGGGCTCGAGCTGGCGCTCGCTTCCGGCCTCTTCCTCGCCTCGGCCCTCATCGGGCTCGCGCTTTACCGCCGGGCCGGCGGATCGCGAATTTTTAGTGCAGCGTCAGCAGATGATCGGCCTGGCGCCAGCCTCCGCGGTTGAGGGGACCGCCGGTCGCAACGCGCACGGAATAAAGCGGGCCTTCGAGCTCCCGCCGCCAAAAGGCAAGGAAGCGGCGGAGCGCCGGATATTCCGGAGCGAGATCGAAATTCTGCCAGATGAAGCTTTGCAGGACCGCGGGATGATCCGGCAGGCGATAGAGGATCTCGGCGGTGGTGAGGCGCCAATCCTGGGCGTGTGAATCCCGGGCGTATGGATTCCGGGCATGCGAATCCTGGGGGCGCCGATCTTCCGGCTGCGGGTTGCGTGCGTGCATGGCTCCTTGCCTTGCTCCTTCGTCGCCCCGACCCGCTCTCCATCCTGTTGTTGCGCCTGCCAAACGCAGGCGAGGATCGGGACCATAGGGCCAGCCTGCCATGGATCACCCATTCGAAATCAAGAAAAAAATGCTGAAATTTCAAAGAGCTGGCACTCAATACCCGGGAGTGCTGCCGGGCGCTTGACAGCGCTCCTCACCCCGCCTAGATCGCTGGCACTCACCGGCCTGGAGTGCCAGTAACGCGGGCCAGGCGGCCGGCATGGCAGAGGCCGGAGAGATATGATTTGTGTTGCGCTGCAACAGATTGGGGAGCGATCCGAATGAAATTCCGTCCGTTGCACGACCGTGTCGTCGTC
Organism: Acetobacteraceae bacterium; assembly: GCA_030044345.1. GTDB lineage: Bacteria > Pseudomonadota > Alphaproteobacteria > Acetobacterales > Acetobacteraceae > JAKAWQ01. The sequence continues at coordinate 3,799 of JASHVY010000223.1, forward strand.
CGTCGGCTGAGCGCCGAGGAAAAGACGGCCGGCGGCATCATTATTCCCGATACGGCGAAGGAAAAGCCGATGGAGGGTGAAGTCGTGGCCGTCGGCCCCGGCGCCCGCAACGACAAGGGTGAGCTCGTCGTGCTCGATCTCAAGCCCGGCGATCGCATCCTGTTCGGCAAATGGTCGGGCACCGAAGTCAAGCTCGACGGCGAGGAGCTGCTCATCATGAAGGAATCCGATGTGATGGGCGTGATCGAGGGAGCCGCGGCGAAGAAGAAGGCCGCGTGAGCGCGAGCTGCGCCGCTTGAAGAGCTAATCCGGAGAAGGAAAGAAAGAGAGATGGCTGCGAAGGACGTACGCTTCGCCACCGATGCCCGCGCGCGGATGCTGCGCGGGGTCGAAATTCTTGCCGATGCGGTGAGCGTGACGCTGGGGCCCAAGGGCCGCAACGTCGTGCTCGACAAGAGCTTTGGCGCGCCGCGCATCACCAAGGACGGCGTGACGGTCGCCAAGGAAGTCGAGCTTGCCGACAAGTTCGAGAATATGGGCGCGCAGATGGTGCGCGAGGTCGCGAGCAAGACCAACGATGTGGCTGGTGACGGCACCACCACGGCGACGGTGCTGGCAGCGGCGATCGTGCGCGAGGGCGTCAAGGCGGTGGCCGCGGGCATGAACCCGATGGACCTCAAGCGCGGCGTGGACAAGGCCGTGGCTGCGGTCGTCGAGGAGCTGAAGAAGCATTCGAAGAAGATCACGACACCGTCCGAGACCGCGCAGGTCGGCGCGATTGCCGCCAATGGCGAGGCCGAGGTCGGCAAGATGATCTCGGAAGCGATGCAGAAGGTCGGCAATGAGGGCGTGATCACGGTCGAGGAAGCCAAGGGCATCCAGACCGAGCTCGACGTGGTCGAAGGCATGCAGTTCGATCGCGGCTATGTCTCGCCCTACTTCATCACCAACGCCGAGAAGATGATCGCCGAGCTCGATCAGCCCTATCTGCTGATCCACGAGAAGAAGCTCTCCGGGTTGCAGCCGCTGCTGCCGCTGCTCGAGAGTGTCGTGCAGTCGGGCCGGCCGCTTCTGATCATCGCCGAGGATGTCGAGGGCGAGGCGCTCGCCACGCTCGTCGTCAACAAGCTGCGCGGCGGGCTCAAGGTCGCGGCGGTGAAGGCGCCGGGCTTCGGCGATCGCCGCAAGGCCATGCTCGAGGATATCGCAGTGCTCACCGGCGGTCAGGTGATCAGCGAGGATCTCGGCATCAAGCTCGAGAACGTGACCCTCGCCATGCTCGGCAAGGCGAAGAAGGTGATCATCGAGAAGGAGAACACGACGATCGTCGAAGGCGCCGGCAAGAAAACCGACATCACCGGCCGCTGCAACCAGATCCGGGCGCAGATCGAGGAGACCACCTCGGACTATGACCGCGAGAAGCTGCAGGAGCGGCTGGCGAAGCTCGCCGGTGGTGTCGCCGTGATCCGCGTCGGCGGCGCGACCGAGGTCGAGGTGAAGGAGCGCAAGGATCGCGTCGATGACGCGATGCACGCGACCCGCGCCGCGGTCGAGGAGGGGATCGTGCCGGGCGGCGGTGTTGCTCTCGCGCGCTCGAGCCTGGTGCTCGCCAAGCTCAAGGGCGACAACGACGATCAGCGTTTCGGTATCGATATCGTCCGCAAGGCGGTGCAGACGCCGCTCCGCCAGATCGCCGAGAACGCGGGCGAGGACGGTGCCGTGATTGCCGGCAAGGTGCTCGACAAGGGCGATGAGTACAACTGGGGCTTTGATGCGCAGACCGGCGAGTTCAAGGATCTCGTCAAGGCCGGCATCATCGATCCGACCAAGGTTGTGCGCACGGCGCTGCAGGATGCGGCTTCTGTCGCCGGGCTCCTGATCACCACCGAGGCGATGGTGGCGGAGCGGCCGGAGAAGAAGGCGCCTCCGATGCCGCCGGGCGGTGGTGGCATGGGCGATATGGACTTCTGATCGTC
>JASHVY010000224.1 GCA_030044345.1 Acetobacteraceae bacterium
CTCTCGATCAAATTTGTTATCATATGTGGACGGCTCCCGCCTGCGAAGGACTCGAGAGCAGTGGTGGCAATGGCTGTCGATCGGCCCTTTAAGGAACCTCTGAACCAGTCCCTCTCGACACGGACACGGATCGATCGATAGGAGGTGTGGCGCAGCAACAGAGTTGGCTGAGATGCGGCAACTGACCCTGGCAAGCGTCAGCTTCGACAAGCGCAGCAAGCAAACCCATCGTGCCCGGTTCTTGGCAGAGATGGATCGGGTGGTGCCGTGGCGGGAGTTGTGCGCGGTGGTTTGGCCGTTCTACCCCAAGGCCGGACCTGGCCGGCCGCCGGAGATCGATCACGAGGAGGGCGACGAGGCGAAGTGAACGGCGAGTAGAGAGAGGAAGCGCCGGCCGAAGAGCTGGCCGAGCAGATCGGCGAGCTGATCGAAGCTCATGACCAGATGGATGCGCTCGTCGCGTTGCTGCGCGTCGTGATCGAAATTCTGATCTGGCACCCGAACGGACAGTTCCTCGCGCGACAGGCTGCGACCGATTTGCTCTCCGCCGTCTCTCCGGAGTTGCGGCATGTCCTGACCGAGCCGCATTCGAATGTGGAGATCGCGATTCGAGTGCGGTGACAGGCCCCGCCCGATCTGCTACCCGAATCGGGATGCCTAAGCCCCCCGTGAACCATGCCCACCAGCGTCGCGGCGGCCGGCCCATGGCGTTGCGTCATCCGAAGGTCCGAGAGCGGTTCCTTGCCGCGCTGATGGAGAGTGGATGCGTCACCTATGCCGCGCATTGGGCGGGCGTGGCGCGGAAGACGGCCTATCGCCATCGCGAGCGGTTCCGCCTGTTCGCCGCCGAGTGGGACGCGGCGCTTGATGAACACGAGAAGCGCGAGCTCACGTCCGTCTGGTAGCACCGGGCCACCCGCCGGCTCGGCGAGCTCATGGCCGCGCAGCGGGAGACCGTGGGGCTGGCACCCGCCGGGCGTCCTTCCGAAAGAATTGGGTCGAAAACGGACCCGATTTCTCGGACGCCCACCCTCGCCGAAGCCGGGATCAACAAGCACCTGGCTGATCGCGCAGGAAAACCGGCAAATTTGCCGGTTTTCTAGGCCATTGCGCCGGCGATCGACACGAAGATCGCGGATCAGGAGGAGTTCGTGGGGTGGTGGGATGAAAATGTTCACCGAAAGGGCGGTGAACGGTGGATTGATAACGCGGAACGCGGTGATCAAGGCATTCTCGTTAACAATGCCGAAGAGCTGACCAACATCACCCAGCAGCAAGTCTCCCGCTGGCGCAAATGGTTGCGAAGGAGCGAGCTGGCGGCGATCCACGAGGCCCTCGCGCCGGCGGAGAAGGAAGCGGCGAAGGAACGCAAACAGACCGGCCGTCCACCATCGGGAAAATTTCCCGATGGTCAGGCGGCCACCTGCTCGCCGAGACGGAGAAGGCGAAGGGGGCGCAAGGTAGCGGCAGTAATCAGCACCAGGTGCGGTCGCATCGTGAAACCGCACCATCGCGCCTGAAAGATTTCGGCATCTCCAAGACCCAATCCTCCCGCATGACTGTTGCATATTCGCCTTGGATGCACGATCCTGAAGCTTAGGCGTCGTCCAATCCTGGGAACCTCGGATCGATGCGCTACGATACTGTTTTCAACGACATTGGGGGGATCAGAATTTGAGTGCCATTCACAGAAATGTATACCCGGCGTTTATCTTACTCGCCATGTTTGCACCCAATATTGCGGCTGCCGATGTGTGGCATGGGCAGATTCGGTGCGTGGTGGTGCCCGGCTTGACCACCAAGCCGCTCGTTGGCGATTTCGAGATGAGCACGAATGGAACTCGCCTCACCTATTCGCGGCCCGTGCACAAAGCCGACTTGGCCTCGCTCTCCGGAGTGGCGGAAAGTGGAGAAGGAATCCTAGCCGGAAATGTCATCAAGTTGCAGGGCGGCGCGGCCGGTAAAGGATACAGCTATACGGCGATCTATCAGGGCCGAATCGAGGGTGGTTACGCAAATCTCGCTGGCGAGCAGGTCTGGACCACTTCGAATTTACCCAAGCCGTTCCATCGGGCCTGCCACGTCACGTTGACACACTAGCATTACAGCTGTGATTTTCGTTTCATGCGTAGTTTCTGTGCGAGCGCCTGATGTGCACGGCGCCAAAGTGACCATGCGATGACGTGCGCGGGCCTGATACGTCGCTGCGCAAGCCGCAGAGCTATCGTCCGGATTTCCTGGATCGACTATCGGATGAGGGTCGGCGGCTTGTGGTTGCCGCTCGCTTCGTTTTTTTGGTGCCGGCTGGTTTGCTTGAAGCTTGTTCGCCTGGTGACGGATCGCGGCCATCATGACCCGGCCGAGACTTCTGAATCATGGTCACCCATAGATTCAGACGCCCAGGCGTTTCGCAATAGAAAAATCACCACTGTAATGCTAGGGCGGGGATGCGTTCACTCGCGCTCCCCCATCCCGCTCCGGGTCTTTTGTTTTCTCGCGTGATTCAGACCTCCGACGATCCCCCCCTTCGGTCATCGCGCTCCAGACCCGTGGTTGTCCTGGCCTTGGGCGACTGCAATGCTGGCGGCTTCACCAGATCTTGGGGGAACCGGAATGGCGGAGAGAGACTTCACGCGCGCGGATCTCGAGCGGCTCAGGGAATGGGACACGCCGACCATCTGCAATGCGCTCGAGCTGGTGGTGCCAGAGCGCCGGGCAATCGGCTTCACGGTCGAGCCGATGGTGGCCGCCGATCGCACACTGAAGCCGATCGTCGGCCTCGCGCGTGTCGGCACGATCCGTGCCAAGGAGCCGCCACGCGGAAAGGTCGCGAACCGGCTCGACTGGTATGACTATGTCGCGGACGCCGCGCTGCCGACAGTGGTGGTGTTGCAGGATATCGACGACCGGCCAGGTTATGGCGCCTTCTGGGGTGAGGTGCAGTCCACGGTGCACAAGGCGCTCGGCACGCTCGGCTGCGTCACCAACGGCTCGTTCCGGGATTGCGACATGCTTGCCCCGGGGTTCCAGATCATCGGCAGCCGCATCGGCCCGAGCCATGCGCATGTGCATCTCGTCGATCTCGGCAAGCCGGTGAATGTCTGCGGCATGCAGGCCGCGCATGACGACGTGATCCATGCCGATTTCCATGGCGCGGTGGTGATTCCGGCCGAGGCGGTGAAAAAGATCCCGGATGCGGTCGCGCTCATTGCCCGACGCGAGAAAGTGATCCTGGATGTCTGCGCCGATCCTGGCTTCACGCCGGCCAAGCTCCGCGAAGCCGTGCGGCGTGCCGGCGAGATTCATTGATTTGTTGGAGATTTGTCAGGGATTTGTCGGGAAAGGCGTGGAGGAATCCGATGTGGGAACCGAATCAGCGTTACCCGGATGCGGCCATCGAGATATTGGATGCTTCCTTTGCGAAGTACCGCCTGCCGCTTGCCTCGATCGAGCGGCTCGCCACCGGATGCCGTTGGGCCGAGGGGCCCGTCTGGTTCGGCGATGGGCGCTATCTGCTGTGGAGCGATCTTCCGAACAACCGCATCCTGAAATGGGAGGAGGAGACCGGCGCGGTCGGCATCTTCCGCAAGCCCTCCCACAATGCCAATGGCAATACGCGCGACCGGCAGGGCCGGCTGGTTACCTGCGAGCATGACGCGCGGCGGGTGACGCGCACCGAATATGACGGCACGATCACCGTGCTGATGGACCGCTTCGAAGGCAAGAGGCTCAATTCGCCGAACGATGTCGTGGTCAAGTCCGACGGCTCGGTCTGGTTCACCGATCCGGCCTTCGGCATCCTCGGCTATTACGAGGGGCATCGGGCGCCGCAGGAGCTGCCGACCAATCTCTATCGGCTCGAGCCCGAAACGGGGGAGGCGTCGGTGGTCGCGGCCGACGTGATCGCGCCCAATGGCCTCTGCTTCTCACCTGACGAGAAGCTCCTCTACGTCGTCGAATCGCGCTCGACCCCGCGCCACATCCTTGCCTTCGACGTGAGCGCCAGCGGCAAGCAGCTTGCCAATAAGCGCATCCTCATCGATGCCGGGCCGGACGGCACGCCCGACGGCATGCGCTGCGACGTGGACGGCAATATCTGGGCAGGCTGGGGCATGACGGAGGCGCTTGACGGCGTGCGCATCTTCAACCCGGAGGGACGGCCGATCGGCCACATCCACTTGCCCGAGCGTTGCGCCAATCTCTGCTTCGGCGGCCTCCACCGCAACCGGCTGATGACGGCGGCAAGCCACTCGGTCTATTCGCTTTACGTCAATACCCAAGGCGCTCCGGGCGGTTGAACGCACCGCCGGATCTAGCGCCTGAGCACCAGCGCGGCCGAGCCGAGCATCAGACTCATGCCGATGACCTCGCCCACATCAACCTTCTCGCCGAAGAGCAGCACCGCAAAGACCACGCCCACCACCGGACAGATGAAGGCATAGCTTCCAGTGCGGCCGACACCCCAGTCACGCACCAGGAAGAAATAAATGAGCGTCGCCCCGAGCGAGCCCGGCAGCAGGAGATAGAGCCAGGCACAGAAGGCCGGCCAGCCCCAATGTCCCGCCAGCGCCGCTCCCGACCCGGGCTCGAAGGCGAGCGAGGCGCCGAAGAGGAGAAACCCACCGATGCTGTTGCTGAGCGCGGCCATCTCGCCCGGCGTCAGCGTCCGCATCAGCGGCCGGGCCAGGACCGAGCCCATCGAATAGGAGAGGCAACCGACGATCACGCCTCCCGCACCGGCCAGCTCGGGCCAGCCGAGCCGCCCCGCGAGCGCCTTCTGCCCGAACAGCATCACCGTCCCCACCGCGCCCAGCGCCAGTGCCCCGAGTCGTCGGCGGGTGAATCGTTCCTGTCCCATCATCGCGCTGAACCCGATGAGAGAGACGGGTGTCAGCGCCGAGCTGATCACAGTGGCAAGCCCCGCCGGCACGTAGCGCAAGCCGTAAAGCTGCGTCACCTGGTTGAGCGCGACCATCAGCACGGAGACCAAGAGCAGGCGCGGCCATGCCCAGGCCGGCACGCTGACGCGCTGCCCTCTGGTCCAGCGCCAGCAAAGCAGGACGATCCCCGCGACACCGTAGCGTGCCCCGGCGAAGAAGCCGGGTGGCACGCTCGTCACGCCCACCTTCATGGCGAGCCACGTGGTGCCCCAGACGAAGCAGAGAAAGGCAAACATCGCCCGCTGCCGGGCAAGCACCGTGTCCGGCGCGGTGCCGCGGGCCACCAAGCTCAGGCCGGCCGGGGAAAACCCTGCCGGTGCCTTGCGCAAAATCATCGGGAGAACGCTCGGACCAAACTCTCCGCATGGCGCGGTCGTTTGCAATAGGTAACATCCTGATCGTGGCGGAGCGAAGGCAAGAGATCAGGCCTGCAATGCAATTCCAGCCGGTGGAGCCAGGCTTGGCCGATTCGGCGCCGAAGCGTCCGGCTGCTATAGTCCTGCCTCGGAGCAGCCCCGCCTCGCTCGTCGGCTGGCTGCGACGCGACAGGATCTGAATCATGACCTCATCCAGCCCCGCCCGCGCGGACCGTATCGACTATCCTTCCTCCGCGGCCTTCTTTGCCATTCATCTCGCCTGCTTCGCCGCCTTCTTCACTGGCGTTACCTTGCGTGCGGCGCTGCTCGGTATCGGCCTCTATGTCCTGCGCATCTTCGCGATCGGCGCTGGCTATCATCGCTACTTCGCGCACCGCGCCTTCCGCACCAGCCGTGCTTTCCAATTCATCCTCGGCTTTCTCGCCCAGACATCGGCGCAGCGCGGCGTGCTGTGGTGGGCGGCCCATCATCGCCGTCACCACAAATACTCGGACACTGAGCTCGACGTTCACTCACCGATCCTGCGCAGTTTCCTCTATGCGCATGTCGGCTGGATCCTCGTCCCACGCAACGAGACCACAGACCATGACACCGTCCGCGACCTCGCCCAGTACAAGGAGCTGCTCTGGCTCGACCGGCATCCCTACCTGGCGGCAGCGGCACTCGCCTTCATGACCTGGCTGATCGCCGGCCTCCCCGGCCTCGTCGTCGGCTTCTGCTGGAGCACGGTCGCGGTGTGGCACGCAACCTTCAGCATCAACTCGCTCGGCCACCTGATCGGCCGCCGCCGCTATGTCACCGGCGATCATTCGCGCAACAATTGGCTCCTCGCTCTGATCACGATGGGCGAGGGCTGGCACAACAACCATCACGCTTATCAGGCATCCGTCCGCCAGGGGTTCCGGTGGTGGGAATATGATTTCACCTATTATGGTCTCCGTGCCCTCTCCTGGTTTGGCCTGGTGTGGGATTTGCATGCCCCGCCGCGTGCCGTGGTGAACCGAGAGCAGCGCCTCGGCCGCGTGGTCATCGACCGGACGGCGCGGCAATTGGCCCTCTCCTTCCCGATCAACACCATCGCCAATCAGGCGCTCGAAGCGCTTTCCCACGCCCCGGGGTGGGCCGAGCTGAAATCCCGCGCGCTGTCCGCGCGGCTGCAGGCGGAAACGTTCTGGAGCGAGTTCGATTTCCCGCAGATCCCCTCGCTTGAGGAGATGCGGGCCTATGCGCGTGCCCGTCTCGCTCAGACACCCTCGCTCGACGACATCGCAATCCGCGCCCGCCAGCGCCTGCTCGAGCTCGTCTATACCCGTCTGGTCGAGGTGGCCTCCTCCGAAAGCACCGCCTGAGGTCGCTTTATTTCGTCTTCGCCCCATCTTCGCACCCTTCCGGCCCTTCGGCCCGAGCGGTTGCCGGACGCGCGCGGCCGTATAGACTGCGCCTCATGGTTGCATCCGCCACCACAGCGCAGCGGCAGGAAATTGTCCGGCCGGCCGGCTGGCACGGCGGGTGAAGGAATCATGGGCGATTCCGCACCCCCGATCCTGAGCCCGTTGCCGCACTTCGCGGTCCGGCTCGTCGCGCCCGACCTCTCGCCTTGGCTGGCCGGCAATACGGGCGTGCGCGGCTTCACTTCCCGCGATTCCCGGAAAGCGGGGCCGCATGTCGGGCTGATCGCGCTCACGCACGGCAATGAGATCGCAGGGGCGATCGCGCTTGCCCGCCTGCTCGAGATGGAGCCCGAGCCGGAGCGCGGACGGATCACCTTCGGCTTCGTCAACCTCGCCGCCTTCGCTCGCTTCGACCCGCGCCAGCCCACTGCCTCACGCTTTGTCGATGAGGATATGAACCGGCTCTGGGATCCGGCGGTGCTGGACGGGCCGCGGCAGTCGAGCGAGCTTGCACGCGCCCGCGAGATCCGGCCCCTGATCGACGAGATCGACATTCTTCTCGATCTCCATTCGATGCTATGGCCGTCCGACCCGCTGATTCTGTGCGGCGCCTCCGAAAAAGGGCGCGCGCTTGCGCTCGCCGTCGGGCAGCCGGCGCTCGTCGTCGCCGATCATGGGCATGCCAGCGGCCGGCGCATCATCGATTATCCCCCGTTCGTCGACAACAATGATCCGCGAGCGGCGAATCTCGTCGAAGGGGGTCAACACTGGGAGCCGGAGACGGTCGAAACGATCCTCGCGGCGGTCGCGGGCGTGCTGCGCCATGCCGGCATGATCGGCGAGCATCACGCCCTGCCCCCACCGCCGGCAACCCCGCCCGAGCCGCGTTTTGCCGAGGTGATCCGCACGATCACGGCGAGCAGCGGCAATTTCAGCTTCGTTCAGCCGTTCCGCGGCGGCGAGGTCGTGGCGAAAGGCAATACGCTGATCGCTGTCGATGGGGATGAGGAGATCCGCACGCCCTGCCCCGATTGTCTCCTCGTTATGCCGAGCCTCAGGCCCAGCCGCGGGCACACGGCCGTCCGCCTCGCTCGAATTCTCTAACCGAGTAGTCTCTCAAGCCGCGAGACGGGCGACAAGCCGGCCCCGGCGATGCTGCATCAGCCGCCAGGCGAGCTTGGCAGAAAGATCGGAAAGCCGGCCGCGCGGCGGCAGGCCCACCGCCTTGAAGATCATGCCCATGCCGCGCTCGACATGACGAAAGCGGTAATAACCGATCGCCTGGGCAAAATAGGCGGCGATGCATCGATCGTGCTGATACTCGCTCGATGCGGATTCATTGCCGCAATGAAAGGCGAAGGCGAGCTCGTCGTCCTCGCTTTCCGTGATGCGGCCGGCGGCGATCCGGAGCCGTTTCAGGACGCCGATGCGTTCGCGCGTGAGATAACGCCGCATATGATCGTAAAAGAGCTTGAAGTGGCGGAACTCGTCAGCGGCGACGAGGCGACAGATGGTCTTGAGCACCGGCTCCTCGGTCGCCTCGCCGAGCGCGGTATAGTAGGAGGAGGTTCCGGTCTCGACCATGCAGCGTGCGATCAGCTCGCCCGTGCGGGAACCCCGCACCGACTGGTCCGCCTCGAGCGGCAGGCTATAGCCTGCGCGATAGCGGGCAAAGGAAGCCTGATAATCCCAGGCCGGATCGGCGAGCATCGCCCAGCGGCCGAGCGCATCGCCATGCTGCACTTCCTCGACGGCCCAGTAATCTGCGGCACGGCGGAAGTCCGGGTCGTCGGCAAAGACGTTGTTGAGATAGACGGCGTAATCGGTGCCGTTTCGCTCGACCATCGCCGCGGCCTTCACCAGCGGCACGATCGCCGGATCGATCTTTGCAGGGTCGAATCGCTCCCAGCCAACTTCCTCGATTTTCCAATGCTTCATGGCATGCGTCGGTCCCGATTCCGCTCCTCGGTGTCTCTTTTGTTTCGGCCTGCTCCTCTCCCTGGCCCGCTGTCAAGCCGGAAGCGATTTCCGGTCCTTATTCCCGCCGCATATGAGACATTCAAAAGGGCCCCCCCCTCTTCAGGGGGGCCAGGGAGCGGAATCCCCCTCGGTCTTGGTCAAATGGTCTCGATCAAACCTTCAAGCGCTCAAGGTGCTTCGGCCGCTTCGATCATCGCGCGGGCGATCTGCAAGGCGGCGAGCGCCGCGTCGCGGGCCGCGACATCCATCTTGTCGACCGCCTCCCAGGCCGCTTGGGCCTCCGAGAGCCGCCGTTCGCCATCCGCCTTCGAAAGCTCGTTCGGTGGATGCACTTCGTCGGCGAGCACCGTGCAGCGCGTCGGCGTGATCTCGGCAAAGCCGCCGGCGACGAAGAGCTTCGTGGTTACATGGCCGCCTTCGTAGAGGCTGGCAAAGCCGCCTCGCAAGGTCACGATCATCGGCGCATGGCCGGGCAGCACGCCGATATCGCCCTCCTCGGCCGGCACCACCACCATATCGACGGGCCGGGAGAGCAGGAGCTTCTCCGGGCTCACGATCTCGAGCGCGACCGGCATTCGTCCCGCCTCAGCCTTCAGGCCGCCGCCTTGAGGGAGTCGGCCTTCTTCACGACATCCTCGATCGTGCCGACCATGTAGAACGCCGCCTCCGGCAGATGGTCGTATTCGCCGGCGCAGATCGCCTTGAAGCTGCGAATCGTATCCGCCACCGGCACGAACACGCCGGGGAAGCCGGTGAAGACCTCGGCCACATGGAAGGGCTGCGAGAGGAAGCGCTGGAGCTTGCGCGCCCGCGCGACGATGAGCTTGTCGTCCTCGGAAAGCTCGTCCATCCCGAGGATCGCGATGATGTCCTGGAGCGACTTGTAGGTCTGCAGGATGCGCTGCACCTCGCGCGCCACAGTGTAATGCTCCTCGCCGACGATCCGCGGGTCGAGCGAGCGCGAGGTGGAATCGAGCGGATCGACGGCGGGATAGATGCCGAGCTCGGCGATCTGGCGGGAGAGAACGGTGGTCGCATCGAGATGGGCGAAGGAGGTCGCGGGCGCGGGGTCGGTGAGGTCGTCCGCGGGCACATAGATCGCCTGCACCGAGGTGATCGAGCCCTCCTTCGTCGAGGTGATGCGCTCCTGCAACGCGCCCATGTCGGTCGCGAGCGTCGGCTGATAGCCCACCGCCGAGGGAATGCGCCCGAGCAGGGCCGAAACCTCCGCGCCGGCCTGGGTGAAGCGGAAGATGTTATCGACGAAGAAGAGCACGTCCTGGCCTTCCTCGTCGCGGAAATACTCGGCAAGCGTGAGGCCGGAGAGGCCGACGCGGGCACGCGCCCCCGGCGGCTCGTTCATCTGGCCATAGACGAGCGCCACCTTCGAGCCCGGCCCGTCGAGCTTGATCACGCCGGCGTCGATCATCTCGTGATAGAGGTCGTTGCCTTCGCGCGTCCGCTCGCCGACGCCGGCAAAGACCGAGACGCCGCCATGCGCCTTGGCGATGTTGTTGATCAGCTCCTGGATGAGCACGGTCTTGCCCACCCCGGCCCCGCCGAAGAGGCCGGTCTTGCCGCCCTTGAGGTAAGGGGCGAGGAGATCGACCACCTTGATCCCGGTGACCAGGATCTCGGCCGAGGTGGATTGGTCCTCGAAGGACGGCGCGTCGCGATGGATCGGCATCCGCTTCGTGGTGTGGATCGGGCCGCGCTCATCCACGGGGTCGCCGATCACGTTGAGAATGCGCCCAAGCGTCTCCGGCCCCACCGGAACGGTGATCGGCCCGCCCGTGTCGGCCACTTCCTGGCCGCGGACCATGCCGTCCGTGCTGTCCATGGCGATGCAGCGCACGGTCTTCTCACCGAGCTCCTGCGCCACTTCCAGCACGAGCAGACGGTCGCCGATCTTCGTGTGCAGCGCGTTCTGGATGAACGGCAGGTCGCCTTCGAACTGGACATCCACCACTGCGCCCGTGACCTGCGTCACCCGCCCGACAATGTTCTTCGCCATTCCCGGCTCCTCGATCCTCGTCCTTGCGATCTCTCAGACAGCCTCGGCGCCGGAGATGATCTCGATCAGTTCCTTGGTGATATTGGCCTGGCGCGTCCGGTTGTAGTTCAGCGTCAGGCGGTTGATCATGTCGCCGGCATTGCGCGTGGCGCTGTCCATCGCTGTCATCCGCGCCCCCTGCTCGCCGGCCGCGCTCTCGAGCAGCGCGCGATAGATCTGGATCGCAAGGTTGCGCGGCAGCAGCCGGGCGAGGATCCCTTCCTCATCCGGCTCGAACTCGTACGCCGCCCGCATAGCATTGCTGTCCTGCTCCTCCTCGGAAGCCGGCAGGAGCGGTGCCGGGATCAGCCTCGCCTCGGTCGTGATCTGCGACATCACCGACTGGAAACGATTATAGACGAGCGTGCAGACATCGAAGCCGCCTTCGTGCAGCATCGTATCGATCCGCCCGGCGATCTCCTCGGCATCGGCGAAGCCGATCCGTCGCTTGCCGGCGAAGCTCACCTCCCCCACGATGCGGTCGGCGAACTCGCGGCGGAGATAATCGCGCCCCTTGCGGCCGACGGCGAGGATGCGGACTTTCTTCCCCTCGCCCTCGAGCTTGCGGACGAGGCTGCGCACGGCCCGCCCGACATTGCTGTTGAAGGCCCCGCAAAGACCGCGATCGGCCGTGACCGCGACGATGAGGTGGGTGTCCTCCTTGCCGGTGCCGACCAGAAGCCGGGGGGCCGCCTTGTTGCCGCCCACCGAGGTCGCAAGCTCGGCCAGCATCCGCTCCATCCGTTCGGCATAGGGGCGGGCGGCCTCGGCCTGCACCTGGGCGCGGCGCAGCTTCGAAGCGGCCACCATCTTCATCGCGCTCGTGATCTTCTGCGTCGAGCGGACGCTGTTG
>JASHVY010000225.1 GCA_030044345.1 Acetobacteraceae bacterium
GGAATCACCGTAGGTCTGAATCACGCGGGAAAACAAATGACGAGAGCGGAATGGGTGAGCGTAAGCGAACGCATCCCGCTCTCGTCGACCCCTTTCCATCCCTGGCATCACCAAGTCGGCTGGCCCCCAGGCGGCAGACGCCGCCGAGGTCATTCCGAGGCTTGTGTTCTGGCATGTTCGTAATAGAATGACTTCGAACACAATAGATGACAACGTGCTACAAGGGTATGAGGCTGCGTGAGGTGGAATGGCAAGGCCGAGAGAATTCGACGAGAGCGCCGTGTTGGATGCTGCGGTCCAATGCTTCTGGAAGCAGGGATATGAGGCGACTTCGGTCAAAGATCTGACAGTGCATACCGGGATCGCCGCAGCAAGCCTCTACAACGCATTTTGGGACAAGCGTTCGCTCTATGAGCGATCGTTGGAGCGTTATGTCGCGGAAACTGTCGCGGACAGAAGCCGCCGTTGCGAAGTACTGTCACCTCGGCGGGCGATCGAGGAGTTTTTCGACGGAATCGTCCAGTGCTCGCTGAACGACCGCGATCGGAAGGACTGTATGCTAGTGAATGCAGCGCCTAATGTTGCGCCATATGACCCTGCATTTCGCAAACATGTCGCCAAAGTCCTTGCCAGCATCGGAACATTCTTTCTGACCTGCGTGGGGGCCGGGCAGGCAGGCGGCATAATCATGCGATTCTTGCCGGCAGAAAACCTGGCACGGCATCTGCTCGGCGTACTGATGGGTGTTCGCGTCCTTGCACGGATCCGACCGGCGCGTGCCTCGCTCAAAAGCGCCGCGTCGCCGGTATTGACGCGGCTTCGTGTCGGGGCGGAAGCCGGATGAGCGCGGGTTCGGTTCCCTTGCAGCGATGGGGGCATGATGGCGGATGATGACGTCAGGTCCCGCTATGAAGCTGCTGTCCTGGCTCTGGGCGTGCGTGTTACCTCACTGAGGGACGAAGGCACCCCTTCGGAGACGATCGCCCGTGCTGTCCACGCCGAGCGTCGACGCCTGACGATTAAATTCAGGGCGCTGACACCGGAACCGCTACGATCACAAATCAACGATCGAACACGGGCTGTGTACGGGGACTCCCGCGGTCCGACGATCGAAACCCTCCGAATGCGGGGTAAGAGCTGGGACGATATTATCGATAGCGCGACCCATCCCGGTCCCCGGTTTTGGCTGATGCGAGAGACGTAACCACGCCAGAGGGCGTGAAGGGATCCGTTTCTCAGACACCCGTCCTGAAAACCGGGATTTTCCCGCTCCCAAGGATAACACGACATCGGCAGGGCGCATGGGGCGCGGGTTGCTGGTTCGCGTTCGCTTTCCATCGACGTCGGCGGAAGGCACTTGATTACAAATCCGTCTTGTCAAGCGGGACCGAAATGGGCACCACCCTCCCTGCAACGGGCGTCCATCCGCGACGTCCGCGGATAGACGCGGGGAGAGAAGACGAAGATGATCCGCAGAAGACTCGCTTTGGTGGCGCTCCTAGCCGGGCTCGCGATGGCTGCAGGCGCCGGACCCGTCCGCGCCGATGCGCTTCAGGACATCAAGTCTAAGGGTGTGCTGGTGGTCGGCGTGAAGGCAGATTATCCACCCTTCGGCTACCGCGCGCCGAATGGCGACATTATTGGGATCGAGCCAGACCTGGCGCGCGACGTGGCAAAGCGGCTCGGCGTCAAGGTGCAGTTGGTGCCGGTGGTGGCGGCGAACCGCATACAGTTCCTGGAACAGGGCAAGATCGATCTGCTCATCGCCACGATGAGCGACACGCCCGAGCGGGCGAGGGTTGTCGCCATCGTGAAGCCCGATTACTACGCATCAGGCTACAGCCTGATGCTGCCGAAATCAATCAAGATCACCGCCTGGGACCAGCTAAAGGGCAAGCCCGTCTGCGCCATCCAGGGCGCCTTCTACAACAAGCAGGTGGCAAAGAAGTTCGGGGTCCAGGTGATCGCTTTCACCGGTGTGGCCGAGGCGCTAACTGCGATGAAGCAGGGAAGGTGCATCGGCTTCCTCTACGACGATACTGCGATCGAGGGACAGATGCTCAGGCCTGAATGGAGCGCCTATGCGATGCCACTGCCTTCACAGGACGCGCAGCCTTGGGGTCTTGCTGTGCGCAAGGGCGAGAGGAGCTTTTACGATTTCATGGCCAAGACCGTGGCCGACTGGCACAAGACCGGCCTAATACTGAAGCTGGAAACGAAGTACGGTGTCACTCAGCATTCCAAGTTTGCTGAGGAGATGCACGGGAAATACGAATAGCCGGCTGGGTGGCGCGCAGCGGCGTGCCACCCGATCTATTGCGGGCGCCTTTCATGCATGGCATCGCCATTTGGTTTCGCCATCTGTACGAAACCACAGGCATTAATCTGACAATCGCCTACGACCCGTTCGACCGGGCGCGGTTCCTGGATGGCTTCCTGGTCACTTTGGAACTGTCGGCGATCACGATCATCGGTTCCATAGTGGTCGGCGTCATCGGGGCCTGGCTGCAGGGGGCGCGCCTTGTGTGGACCCGGCGGATCGTGCAGGTCTACATTCAGCTCTTCCGCAACACTCCGCCGCTTGTCCAGATGTTCTTTTTCTATTTCGGACTCAGCTCGCTGCTACCCACTATAAAGAACAGCTTCGGCATGCAGGAGCCGCCGGTAAGTGGATTTGCCTGGGCATGTATTTCGCTGATCTTTTTTGCCGGCGCTTTCAACGTGGAGATTTTCCGTTCTGGCATTGAGGCGATCCCGAGCTCGACCATCGAGGCAGCCGAGGCGCTGGGCTATACGCGGCTGCAAACCTACCTAAACGTGGTGCTACCGCTGGCCATGCGCGTGTGCCTGCCGGCGCTGACCAACAATCTGGTGAATCTGATCAAAACCACCACGCTGGCCTATGCCATCGCGGTGCCGGAACTGCTGTATGTTTCGAACCAGATCTGGTCGGACAGCGTGAACGTACCAGTAATGATGGTGGTTCTGTTCATCATCTACACCGCGCTGGTTGGGCTGCTGGTCGCCGCGATGAAAGCATGGGAGCGGGCGCTGCACCGGCCCGGACTGGGCACGTGACCGACCGCGTGCTGCCCGTGATTCTGCCGCTGCCGAAGGCGCTGCGCCGCGACGCGTCCTCTTCGCGGCTGTGTCTTTCTCTGTGGCATGCCATCGCGCTGGCTGCCTTCGTCGCACTGACGGCCATGGCCGCCGACGCTGCAACCGGGCAGCCGACGCGCGCCAGCGTGTTGGTAGTGCTGGCGCGCTGGTCCCCACTGCTGTTGCGCGGCTTCGGCTTCAATATCCTGATCAGTTTAATGGCGATGGCGATCGGCACAGCTCTGGGCGTATTTCTCGGCCTGGGCCTTGTTTCGCCACGGCGGCCGGTGCATGCCCTCTCCTGGGTCCTAACGGAGTTCTTCCGCAACGCACCCTGGCTCGTGCTGCTGTTTTTCATGATCTATATGCTGCCGTTCCGTATTCAGATCGGCCCACTTTCTATCGCCCTGCCGGACTGGGTGAAAGCCGTGATCGGCCTTGGCCTGCCGGTAATGGCGAATGTGGCCGAGATTATGCGCGGCGCCGTACAGTCGATCCATCCAGGCCAGTGGGAGGCAGCGGAATCACTTGGCTTCACCCGCAATCAGCAGCTCTGGCAGATCGTCCTGCCGCAGTGCCTCAAGCGGATGATCCCGCCATGGATGAACCTGTACGCCATCTTGGCGATGGGAACGACGCTGGCTTCGATCGTCGGCGTGAACGACGTGGTAACCTTGGCCGGCCAGGTACAGGCAGCAGAAGGCGGGCGAACCGACCTGCTGGCGCCACTCTATGGCTATGTGCTGCTACTGTTTTTCATCTACTCCTATCCCATCGCGTTACTGACGCAGCGGCTAGAACGCCGCTATGCCGTGCATATCTAACGAGCTGAGGATATTGCGATGCCACGAGGCTTCGACCCACCCACCGGCTGGACACCGGACCAGCCGCTTGTCGCAATTGACGATGTGCACAAGTCCTTCGGCGAGGTCGAAGTGCTTAAGGGCGTCAGCCTTTCCGTGCGCAGGGGCGAGGTGGCTTGCATCATCGGCCCGTCGGGCTCCGGTAAGTCTACGCTGATCCGCTGCGTGAATGCGTTGGTGCCGTTTCAGAAGGGCTCGATCAAGGTGCTGGGGATCGAGGTGAATGATCCACATCTGGACAAGCTGCGCTTACGCAAGCATGTCGGTATGGTGTTCCAGCAGTACAATCTGTTCCCGCATCGAACGGCGCTGGAAAATGTGATGATGGCGCCGGTCCAGGTGCTGAAGCGCCTGCGCGCTGAGGCGGAAGCGGAGGCCTACGCGCTGCTCAAGAAGGTACGGCTAGAAGGCAAGGAACACGCCTATCCGGGCGAGATGTCAGGCGGCCAACAGCAGCGTGTGGCGATTGCGCGGTCGCTTGCCATGCATCCCGAGCTGATGCTGTTCGACGAGGTGACTGCCGCACTCGACCCGGAAACCGTAAAGGAGGTGCTGGTGGCCATCCGCCAATTGGCGGAGGAGGGGATGACCTGCATTCTAGTGACTCATGAAATGGGCTTCGCGCGCGAAGTGGGCAATCACGTCTATTTCACCGATCGTGGCGTGATCGTGGAGCATGGTCCTCCGGCAGAGTTTTTCGCTGCGCCGCGCGATCCACGTACGCAGGCGTTTCTCAGCCAGATACTGTAGGAATGCCGAATGCGCCCGGTGCCGGCCTCGGTTGAGGTGAATCGTCAGGAGGCGCTGCATTGATCAAGGCGTGTGGTGATGCGGGAGATGTTCCAGGGTCGCGGCTCAGCGACGGGGTTCATTGGGTGATCGGCGATGCGCTCCAGGATTCGGCCGAGATAGGCTGTCGCTGTACCGTTAATTCGGTGAGTAGTGGAGAGGATTTCATCCCACGCTACTCGATCTCATATGCGGCAATGTGACACCACGAAATCAAGGATCGATACCGTCCAATACCGAGCTTCAAAAGCTTCCCCTCGGCAGGGCAATTCTGTCGTGCCTTCGACGAAGCTCGGAGCTTCCAGTGCGTCCGCGCCGTTCATCGCCAGCTCGTGCGGGCCGACCGCAGGCGACTTCGCCATCTCCGCCGAGCCGCCACCGTCCTTGCAATTCTCCGAGCCGCCTAACTTCGTCGCGTGCGGCCTGATGATCCTCCTATCCTCTACAGCCTAACGGCGACTGCTGACCGAGCCCCTCGAAACCTCCTTCGCATCCTCCTACTTGACCACTCCTGTACGCACACGTTCTTGACTAACCAATACCGCAGCAACAACGACGGCACCTTTGATGACCAACTGCGTGTATTGCGACACACCCATCAGGTTCAGGCCGTTGTCCAGGATCGAGATGATCAGTACCCCGATCAGCGTTCGGTGCGGGCCACCCGTGCCGCCGGCGAGCGAAGTTCC
>JASHVY010000226.1 GCA_030044345.1 Acetobacteraceae bacterium
TCACCGACACATTGTCGCGCGAGATCACGTCCTGCGGCGGCACTTCGGTCACGATGATGCGCAGATCGACCCGCACGATCTGCTGCGCCAGAGGGATCATCAGCACGAAGCCGGGCCCCTTGGTGCCGGTATAGCGGCCGAAGGTGAACATGATGCCGCGCTCATATTCGCGAAAGACGCGCACCGCCGCGCTGAAAAAGAGGACGGCGAGCACGACGAGAATGATGATCGTGACGGAGGCGGAAATCATGGCGTCCTTCCCCTTCCTTGCTCCCCTTTTTCTTTCTCCGGTCTTTCTTTCTCCGGGGCCCGTTGCGCCGGCGCGACGATGAGCACGAGCCCCTCGCGGGCGCGGATCTTCACGCGGCTCGCGGGGTGAAGGGCCTCCTCGCTCCTTGCCTGCCAGATCTCGCCCATCACGCGGACCGTGCCCGCCGTTCCTTGCCAGGAAAGAACGGTGGCCTCGGCGCCGATCAGCGCCTCGCCGCCCGTGGCGACGGGACGTTTTCGGGCGCGCAGCAGGAGCGTGAGGGCCACGAGGAAGAAGGCGGCGGTGGCAAGCGTGGCAGCGAGCACGACGGCGAGCGGCAGGCCGAAGCCGGGAGCGGTGGTGTGAAACATCACCACCGATCCGATCGCGAAGGCCACAATGCCTCCGAGGCCGATCACGCCGAAGGCGCCGATGAAGACCTCCGCCAGCATCAGCGCGACGCCGAGCAGCACGAGCCCTGCGCCGGCATAATCGATCGGCAGCAGGCCGAGGCCGAGAAAGCCGAGCAGGAGGCTGATCGCGCCGATCAGTCCGGGCAGCACCCCGCCAGGGTTCAGGATCTCGAAGACGAGCCCCCAGATGCCGAGCAGCATCAGGAGATAGGCAAGGCTCGGGTCGGTGATCACGGAGAGGAAGCGCGTCCGCCAGTCGGGTGCGCGCGGGAAGGGCACGAGCCCGGTGGTCGCGAGCCGCACCTTCCGGCCGGCAAGCATGACCGTCATGCCGTCGATCTTCTGAAGAAGCGCGGGCAGGCTCGGAGCGATCACATTGATCACATGCTGCCGCAGTGCCTCGGCGGCGGAAAGGCTTGCCGCCCCACGCACCGCCTCTTCCGCCCAGTCTTCATTGCGGCCGTTCAACTCGGCGAGGCCACGGATATAGGCGATCGCGTCGTTGACGGTCTTCCGCGTCTCGGTATCCGGCTTGCTCGTCTGCCCGAGAGCACCGAGCATGACCGGCGTCGCCGCGCCGAGATTGGTGCCGGGCGCCATGGCGGCAAGCGCCGCAGCATAGGTGATATAGGTGCCGGCGCTGGCGGCGCGCGCCCCGCTCGGCGCGACATAGGCGACGACAGGCACGGGCGAGGCGAGAATGGCGCGAATGATCGCGCGCATCGCCTCCTCGAGGCCGCCCGGCGTGTCCATCCGAAGCACGATCAACCCATCCTCGGCCGGATTCGCCGCCGCGATCCCGCGTACGACGTAATCGGCCATCGCCGGGCCGATCGCGCCGTCGATCGTGAGGATCTCGGCGCGCTTCGGCCCTCCCGCGCCGACCGGCGGCATCCAGCCGAGCATCATGGCCATGACGAGGAAAGCGGGGGCGAGGAGAGCGGGCACGCGCACCCCCCGCTCACGGTTCCCGGCACCCACGCGCGCCGGCGGGAGAGTTCAGGCGAGGCTGATGGAGCCGACCTCGGGACCCTTGGCGCCCTGGACCACGTTCATCCGCACCGCCTGGCCTTCCTGCAGCGGCGGCAAACCCGCCTCCTCGAGGGCCGAGGCATGGACGAACACATCCTTTCCGCCACCCGGCGGGGTGATGAAGCCGAATCCCTTCTCGGGATTGTACCATTTCACCACGCCGGTCATCTCGACCGCCGAGCTGAGATCGACCGGACGGCGCGGGGCGCGTGCAGGCCGTGGTCCGCGTGGGCCCATTCCTGGTCCTCCCCCCAAGCCACCGCGCCCCGGCTGCGTCGGTTGCGCCGTGCTCTCGTCCACCGAGAGAACCTGGCTGACCTGCCTTCCCTTCTGCCCTTGGGCGACGCGCACGCGCAGCGTCGCGCCCGGGCTCACGCTCTGGTACCCGGCGGCCTGCAGTGCATTGGCGTGGAGAAACGCATCGCCTGAGCCATCGGCGAGGGCGACGAAGCCGAACCCCTTTTCGGGGTTGAACCACTTCACGGTTGCTTCGGCTTCCGGTCCGGACGCGGCGGGGCTCTCGAAGCGCGGAAAAGGCGGCATGGACGGCGTATTGCCGAAGAAATTGTCATCGTCGAAACCGCGGCGGCGCGGCTGCCGCTGCCGGTCGTTCCTGGGGGATCGCAAGTGGAAGTCGTCCTTTCCGTAGATTCGATTCTGCATCGCACTCATGCGGCACGTCGCGGTAAAGCCGCGACACCGGCTTTTGAGGTGAGGACCTCGTGGCAGACTTGGAGCGTAGCCCCATCAATTCAAGCTGCCCTGCCGTCCTCCCTTCACTCTCCCCTTCCTCCGGCGGCGAGAGTCCGGCGGTCAGGAAGCGGGCAGGAAAATTTTAGATGATCCGGGCACGGAATTGAAGCCCGATCCATCGCGTGGCGTCTTCGTTCTCAATCCTCTCGGCGCGCCCGCCTGCCGATGATCGGTCTCCCAACGATCGGGAAGCTCGAAAGCCGCTCAGTACCGAGCAGGAAGACCCTGGCACCACGGGGAAAAAGCGCCTGGATCGCGGGTTGGCGCGCATCCATCCCCCCCGCTTCCAGCCCGAAGGCAGGCAGCAGCACCCGCATTCCATCCACGACAAAGCAGGGGCGGGCGGTGGCGGGCACCCCCGCGGGCGCGCAAACGGGCCGAAGATGGCCCGCGACCTCACCCTCATCCCTTTTGGCATCCCTTTCGGCCGGCCGGGGGCGGAAGACGAGCGGAGGCGAATGCCAGAATTCCACCGTTCTGCCGCCAATCCCCCCGAGGGACGCCCCGAGTGGCGCCGGTTCGTCCGTCCGGTCACAGACCCGGACGAATGGGTGCGAGGCCGCCATCGCGGCGAGGCGGGAAGAGAGGCCGGGCGGCAGTCTGCCGGGCCCGTCCGGCATCGCTCCCAGCACCAGAACCAGACGCGGACGCCAGCGCCGGAGCAGGGCAGCGAGGCGCTCGATCGTTTCTCCTCCGGCCGAGCCGCGCACGCGAGCAGGGCGAGATCGCTCGCGCTCACCCATCCCGCTCCCGGTCATGATCTTCTCGCGTGATAGGGAAAGATCGGCGAGCGCGAGCACCTTTTCCCGCGGCCAGAACAATGCCCCGTCCGGGTCGAGCAGGAGCCGCTCGCCCGCGACATGAACCGGGGCCGGCACCATCAAATGCGCTTGAGGATATAGCAGGAGGCAAGCGCCGTCGTGATTTCCTCGGCATGCGCGGGGTCGCGCGCCTCCACCATCACCTCGAGATGGGCGGACTGGACGGAGGGCGAGGCGAACAGGCGCTGATGAGAAACTTCAATGACATTGCCTTCGTGCGCGGCGATGCGCGCGGCGATATCGGCGAGCACTCCCGGCCGGTCGGGAATCTCGAGCGAGAGCCGAAGCAGCCGCCCGTCGCGCAGAAGGTTGCGCAGGAGCACGTTGGCGAGGACGCGCGGATCGATATTGCCCCCGCATACGGGCAGACCGATCCTCCGGCCACGGAAACGATCGGGGAAGGCGAGCAAGGCGGCGACCGCAGCGGCGCCGGCGCCCTCGGCGATCACCTTCGCGCCCTCGGCCAGGAGCGCGATCGCCTGCTCGATCGCCTGCTCGGGCACGACGAGCACCTCCGCCACCCGCTCACGGATGATGGAGAAAGGAAGATCACCGATATCCCGCACCGCGATGCCCTCGGCGATCGTCGCGCCGCCGACCGAGACCGGCTTTCCGGCGAGCCGCTGGGCGAGGGCGGAATAGGTCTCGACCTCGACGCCGATGATCTCGATACCCGGCTTGAGCGCCGCCGCCGCGACGGCCGCGCCCGCGATCATGCCGCCGCCGCCGACCGGGATGACGAGTGTGTCGATCTCGGGCGCATCGGCGATGAGCTCGCGCGCGAGCGTGCCCTGGCCCGCGATGACGGCCGGGTCGTCGTAGGGATGGACCATGGTGAGCCCCTCGCGCTCGGCGAGGAGTGCGGCATGGGCGGCGCTCTCGACCAGGGTTTCGCCATGCAGTTCGACGCGCGCGCCCCAGCCGGCGGTGCGCGAGACCTTTGTCGCCGGGGTGAAGCGCGGCATGACGATGGTTGCCGCGATGCCGGAGAGGCTCGCATGGCGGGCCACGCCCTGGGCATGATTGCCGGCGGACATGGTGATGACGCCCGCCGCGCGCTCGGCGGGCGAAAGCAGGGCGAGCCGGTTCGCCGCGCCGCGCTCCTTGAAGCTGCCGGTCGCCTGGAAGGTTTCGAGCTTCAGGAAGACGCTCGCGCCGATCGCGCGGCCGACCGCCTCGCAGGGCAGGGTCGGTGTGTGAAGGACGCGGCCGGCGATGCGCGCCGCCGCCTTCTCGATATCCGCGAAAGAGAGAATGGCGTTCGGCTCAGACGTATTTGACGCCGAGAATTTCATAGGAACGATCGCCGCTCGGTGCCGGCACGGAAACGGTGTCACCCACCTTGCGGCCGATCAGCGCCTTGGCGAGCGGCGAGGAGATCGAGATCCGGCCATTCTTGATGTCCGCCTCGTGCTGGCCGACGATCTGGAAGGTCGATTCCTTTTCGGAATCCTCCTCGACCACCCAGACATGCGCGCCGAACTTGACGTTGTCGCCCGAAAGCTGGGAGGGATCGATCACCTCGGCCGAGGCGACGATTTCCTCGAGCTCGGCGATCCGTCCTTCGATGAAGGACTGGCGTTCGCGCGCGGCATGATATTCGGCGTTCTCGGAGAGATCGCCATGCGAGCGCGCTTCTGCGATTGCACGGATGATGGCGGGACGCTCCACGCCTTTGAGGTGGCGAAGCTCCTCCTCCAACTGTTGCAGGCCGGGGGCCGTCATCGGGAATTTCTGCACCATCACGCCTCAATGAACAGGCACAAGGTCAACGAACTCCCCCGCCGCCGGGCGCAAACCCGGCCACGGAGGCTCAAAACATCGCGTGAAAATAAGCCTGGAGCGGAGCCACTTCAAGCGTGCCCGCGCGCAGGCTCGCGATCGCATGGACGGCGGCCCTGGCGCCGGCGAGCGTGGTGTAGTGCGGCACCCCGTGGGTGAGCGCGCTGCGGCGGATATCGAAACTGTCCGCGACCGATTGCGGGCCGGAGGCGGTATTCACGACGAGGTCGATCTCGCCCGAGCGGATGGCATCGACGCAATGGGGCCGTCCCTCGAGCACCTTGTTGACGACCCGCACGGCAAGCCCCGCCTCGCGGATCCACGCCGCCGTGCCGCGCGTCGCCACCACCGAGAACCCCATCTCGATCAGCCGCCGCGCCAAGGGCACCAGCGCGGTCTTGTCGGAATCCTTGACCGAAAGAAAGGCCGTGCCGCTGAGCGGCAGCCGAACGCCAGCGCCGAGCTGGGATTTTGCGAAAGCGCGCTCGAAGCTCGCATCGATCCCCATCACCTCCCCGGTCGATTTCATTTCCGGCCCGAGAATCGTATCGACATTGGGGAAACGGGCGAACGGAAAGACGGCCTCCTTCACCGCCACGTGCCGCGCCACCGCCTGGCCGTCGAGATGGAACTCGGCGAGCCGCGCGCCGGCCATCACGCGCGCGGCGATCTTCGCCACCGGCACCCCGGTCGCCTTGGCAACGAAGGGGACGGTGCGCGAGGCGCGGGGATTGACCTCGAGCACATGGATGAGATCGCCCTGGATCGCGTACTGCACGTTCATCAGCCCGATGACGCCGAGCGCGGTCGCGATCGCGCTCGTCTCCGCCTTGAGCTCGGTGACGATGGCCGGTGAGAGCGTGTAGGGCGGGAGCGCGCAGGCCGAATCGCCGGAGTGAATCCCGGCTTCCTCGATATGCTCCATCACGCCCGCGACATAGACGCTCTCGCCATCGGCGATGCAATCGACATCGACCTCGATCGCATCGGCGAGATAACGATCGATCAGCACCGGGTTCTCGCCCGAGACGCGCACCGCCTCGCGCATATAGCGGGCGAGCCCGGCGCGGTCATGAACGATTTCCATCGCCCGCCCGCCGAGCACATAGCTCGGCCGGATCACCACAGGGTAGAGGATGCGCTCGGCGATCAGCTCCGCCTCCTCGAGCGAGCGCGCGGTGCCGTTCTCGGGCTGGCGCAAACCGAGCCGGTGCAGGAGCTTCTGGAAGCGCTCGCGGTCCTCGGCGATGTCGATCGCATCCGCGCTGGTGCCGAGGATGGGCACGCCGGCCCGGGTGAGCGCCTGGGAGAGCTTGAGCGGAGTCTGGCCTCCATATTGCACGATGCAGCCGACGAGGCGGCCCGCGGATTGCTCGCGCTGGATCAGCGCCAGCACATCCTCGGCATCGAGCGGCTCGAAATAAAGCCGGTCCGAAGTGTCATAGTCGGTCGAGACCGTTTCCGGGTTGCAATTGACCATGATGGTCTCGAACCCGGCCTCCTTGAGCGCATAGGCCGCGTGCACGCAGCAATAATCGAACTCGATGCCCTGGCCGATCCGGTTCGGCCCGCCGCCGAGAATGACGATCTTCTCCCGCTCCGACGGCTCGGCCTCGCATTCC
>JASHVY010000227.1 GCA_030044345.1 Acetobacteraceae bacterium
CCGCACCATGTCGTAGCCGAGATAGCCGACCAGCCCGCCCGTCATCGGCGGCAGATGCGGCGGCACCTCGAGCCGCGTCTCGGCGATCAGCGCCCGCAGGCTTTCGAGCGCGGGACGCGGATCGGGCGCGAAACCGTGCGGCGCCGAGCGGGCATGGCGGTTGATCTCCGCCTTGCCGTGCCGGCAGCGCCAGATCAGGTCCGGCCGCATGCCGATGATCGAATAGCGGCCGCGCGCCGCCCCGCCCTCGATGCTTTCGAGCAGGAAGGAATAGGGCTGCCCGTGCGCGAGCTTGAGGAAGGCGGCGACCGGCGTCTCGAGATCGGCGACCCCGCTCGACCAGACGAGCGTGCCCCTGCCTTCCGCATAGGCCGCCCGGAAAGCGGCGAAGCCCGGCGGGGCGAGCACATTCATCGGCGGCACACTCCTCGGCTCGTCATTGTTGCGCGATCTGCTGCATCGCCGCGACGTTGATGCGCGGGTGCGCGCGCGTGCGCAAGGCGCCGACCAGCACCTGCTGGATATCGCCGCCGATGCTGCTCGCGAGCTGATCGCGTATCTCGCCATAGCCGATCGGGTCGGTGGCGGAGGTGGGGTCGGTGATCGCGACGAGCGCGGCGGTCATGAAGCCGTCCGCGGTTTCGACCATCGTCGCCTTGTGCGGCTTGAGCGCGAAGAGCGGATCGAGAAGCTGCTCGGGCACGCCCGCGGCCGGCGCATCGCGCCGCGTCGGCGGCAAGGTGATCGCGCTCAATCCCTCGGCAGCGGCCGCGTCGGCGAGGGGCGTGCCGTCATTCACCGCCGCCATCAGCTCCGCCGCCATCCGGTTCTGCTCTTTCCGCTGCTCATGCGCGGTCCAGTCCGCCAGCACCTTGTCCTTGACGATGTCGTAGGGCTGAACGTGCGGCGGCGTGATCTTCTGCACCTGAAGCGCATAGTAGGAATCGTCCGGGCCCTGCACGACGCTCGCCATCTGGTTCGGCTGCGCCGCGAAGGCCGCCTTGACGATGGTCTGGCGCAGCGCATCCGAGCCGGGCAGGGGAGCGGGATGGCCCTGCTCGGTCAGCCCCTGGGCATCGAGCGTGCCGGTGAGCCCGACGAGGCCGAGATCGCCGGGCATCTGCTCGAGATTGGGCTGGGCGGCGACCGCGTCCTCGAACTGGGTGACGCGCTTGAGCACGTCGCTCACCGCCTGCTGGCGCGCGAGGCTCTTTTCAAGCGCGGGCTTCGCGTCGGCGAAGGTGACGTTGCTGCCCCCGGTGACGTTCGTCACCTCGACCACGTGCCAGCCGAGCGGCGTCTGGAACGGCCCGGTCACGCTGCCGGGCGTGGCTGCGAACACGTCCTTGGCCAGCACCGGATCCGGAAATTCCACCGGCAAGGCATTGTCGAGCGAGACCGCCGAGGCGCCCGCATCCTTCGCCGCCTGCTGCATCTCGGCCCAGCTTGCTCCGGCCTGCCAGCGCGCGGCGAGCGCGTTCGCCTTCGCCTGGTCCGGCGCGAGGAGGATCTCGGCCGAGCGCCGCTCGGGCTTGTCATAATCCGCCTTGTGCTCGGCGTACGCATCCTGGAGCGCCGCATCGGAGACCGTCTCGTGGGTCGCGACCACGTCCGGCGACAGCACGACGAGGCGGATCCGCCGATATTCCGGCGTGCTGAAGGTCCAGGGATGGTTCGCCCACCAGCGCTTCAGCACCGCCTCGTCCGGCGGCTTGGGCGCGGGGGCGGCGGCGAAGGGAAGCAGCACGGCGGAGGCGGTGCGTGTCTCCTCCTGATAGGCGAAGAGCGGCGCGGCCAGGGCGGAGGGCACCGCCGCCCCGACCCCGGCCGCATCGAGAAGCGCGCTCTGGCTGAGATTCTGGCGCATCAGCCCAAGAAACTGGTTTTCCGAGAGGCCGTTCGCGGCCAGCACCTGCTCGAACTGGGCATGGTCGAAGGCGCCGTTGCGGCCCTGGAAGGCGGGCATCGCGAACACGGCCTGGCGGAGCGCGGCATCCGGCACGACGAGGTCGAGGCGCTCGGTCTCCTCGGCCAGGGCTGCCTGGGTGATCAGCCGCTCTATCACCTGCTGGGCGATCAACTGGCGCAATTGCGCCGTCGGCTGCTCGCCATTCGGCAGGGACTGGCTCACCCGTTCCAGCTCCTGCTGATACGCGGCCTGGACCGCGGCCGGCTCGATTCGTCTTCCGGCGACATGGGCGACGGCGGTGTCCGTGCCGATGTTGCGCAGCATGTCGCCCACGCCCCAGCCCATGAAGGCGATGACCAGCACCAGGAAGAGGATGCGCGCAAACCAGTTGCCGAGATGATGGCGGATGAAGGAAAGCATGTCCGTCCCAGAACAAGGGAACCCAGAGCAAGGGAACCCGGCGCCCCCCACCATAGGGAGCTGCCGCCTTGTTTGTCAGTATCCCCGCTTGGCCGCTGTGGGAAGGAGAGAAGCCGATGCGGAGGCTCGTGGTCGGAAACTGGAAGATGAACGGGCTTTCCGCGCCGGCGGCGGAGCTGGCCCGGGCGGTGGCGGCGGGGGCGGGCGATGGCCCTCCGGACCTCGTGCTCTGTCCCCCCTTCACGCAGATCGCCGCCGTTGCCGCGATTCTCGCCGGCAGCACGGTCGCGGTCGGCGGGCAGGATTGCCACCCCGAGCCCGCGGGTCCGCACACCGGGGACATCTCCGCGCCGATGCTGCGCGACGTTGGTGCCCGCTACGTGATTCTCGGCCATTCCGAGCGGCGGGCCGCCCATGCCGAAAATGACGGCCTCGTGCGGATGAAGGCGATCGCCGCCGCCCGCGCCGGCCTCATCCCCATCGTCTGCGTGGGCGAGACGGAGGCCGAGCGCGACGAGGGGCGGGCGGAGCCCGTGGTGGCAAGCCAGGTTGCCGGCAGCCTGCCCGAGGATTTCGCCGGCATCCTCGCCTATGAGCCGGTCTGGGCGATCGGGTCGGGCCGCACCCCCAAGGCCGGCGAGATCGCGGGGATGCATGCCCTCATCCGCGCCCGGCTCGTGCAGGCCTTCGGTGCGGGGGGAAAGGAGATGCCCATTCTCTATGGCGGCTCGGTCAAGGGGGCCAACGCGGCTTCCATCATGGAAATCCCCGAGGTCGGGGGCGGGCTGATCGGCGGGGCGAGCCTGGTTGCGGCCGAGTTTCTGGCGATTGCCGCGGCCGCGCGGTCGTTTCCAGGGACTTAGCGGACGCACTTTCCAGCCTTGGCGCTTGCCGCTAGAAGCCAGCCCTCGGCTCCTCTCCCGGCAAGGGGAGCCAGGAAGGGGAGATGGTGCGCAAAGCCGGAACGCGAGAGAAGGGTGATGGCGACCGTTCTTCTGATCGTCGAGCTTTTCGTGACGCTGGCGCTGATCGGCATCGTCCTCATTCAGCGCAGCGAGGGCGGCGGCCTCGGCATCGGCGGCTCCCAGGGCATGGGCAGCTTCATGAGCGGGCGCGGCACCGCCAACCTGCTCACCCGCACCACCGCCGTCCTGGCGACCATTTTCATGGCGCTGGCCCTGGCGCTCGGCCTCATCAACCGCAGCACGGGGGAAGGGTCGATCCTCAATTCCCCGCCGCCGCCGGCCGCCACGTCCACTGCTCCCGCTTCTGCTCCCTCGGGGCCGGCCCATTCCGCGCCCGCCGCGCCGCCGAAGCTGCCCGCCACGCCCGCGCTTCCGGCCTTGCCCGCAGTGCCTACGAAGTAGGGTGCCGACGAAATAGACAGATCCGCCCTGCGGCAAGACGGGTTCACCAGACTCGGCGGGCCTCTGTATGATGAGGGCCCATGACGCGGTTCGTATTCGTTACCGGCGGCGTGGTCTCCTCTCTCGGCAAGGGCATCGCCACGGCGGCGCTTGGGGCGCTCTTGCAGGCGCGCGGCTATTCCGTCCGCCTGCGCAAGCTCGACCCCTATCTCAATGTCGATCCGGGAACCATGAGCCCCTACCAGCACGGGGAGGTGTTCGTCACCGATGACGGGGCGGAAACCGATCTCGATCTCGGCCATTACGAGCGTTTCACCGGTGTGGCCGCCACCCGCTCCGACAATGCCACGACAGGCCGGATCTATTCGGAAGTGATCGCGCGCGAGCGGCGCGGCGATTATCTCGGCGCCACGGTGCAGGTGATTCCGCACATCACCGACGCGATCAAGGAGACCATCCTGCGCGATACCGGGGGCGTCGATTTCGCCCTGGTCGAGATCGGCGGCACGGTCGGCGATATCGAGAGCCTTCCCTTCCTCGAGGCGATCCGCCAGCTCGGCAATGAGCTCGGGCCCGAGGGCGCGATGATCGTGCATCTCACGCTGGTGCCGTACATCCCGTCCGCGGGCGAATTGAAGACCAAGCCCACCCAGCATTCGGTGAAGGAGCTGCTCAATGTCGGCATCCAGCCGCATCTGCTGCTCTGCCGCTGCGATCGCCCGATCCCGCCCGCCGAACGGCGCAAGATCGCCCTTTTCTGCAATATCCGCCCCCAGGCGGTGATCGCGGCGCTCGACGCCCCGACCATCTACGCGGTGCCGCTCAATTATCATGCCGAAGGCCTGGACCGCGAGGTGCTGCAGCATTTCGGCCTGCCGGTGGACCGCGTGCCCGATCTTTCGCGATGGGAACGGATCGCCGCGGCCGTGCATGCGCCGGAAGGCGCGGTCAAGATCGCGGTGGTCGGCAAATACACCAATCTGCTCGACAGCTATAAGTCGCTCGCCGAAGCGCTCGCCCATGGCGGGATCGCCAATCGCGTGCGCGTCGATCTCGACTGGGTCGATAGCCAGGTCTTCGAGCAGCCGAACGCCGTGGCCCAGCTCGAAGGCGTGCATGGCATCCTCGTTCCCGGCGGCTTCGGGGAGCGCGGCTCGGAAGGCAAGATCGCGGCGGTGCAGTTCGCGCGCGAGCGGCGCGTGCCCTTCTTCGGCATCTGCTTTGGAATGCAGATGGCGGTGATCGAGGCGGCGCGGAATCTCGCCGGGCTCGACGGCGCCTCCTCGACCGAGTTCGGCCCCTGCGGGTCGCCGGTGGTGGGCCTGCTGACCGAATGGGCCCGCGGCAACGAGATCGAGCGCCGCGCCACCGGCGGCAATCTCGGCGGCACGATGCGGCTCGGCGCCTATCCGGCCATTCTTGCGGAGGGGTCGCTCGTGCGCAATCTCTATGGCGGCGCCGAGCGGATTTCGGAGCGCCATCGCCATCGCTACGAGGTGAATATCCGCTATCGCGAGACGCTCGAGGATGCCGGATTGCGCTTCTCCGGCATTTCGCCCGATGGTGTCCTGCCCGAGATCATCGAGTACCCCGACCATCCCTGGTTCATCGGCGTGCAATATCATCCCGAGCTGAAATCGAAGCCCTTCGCACCGCATCCGCTTTTTCGCGGCTTCGTCGGCGCGGCGGTCGCCCAGGCGCGACTCGTTTGAACGACATCGTGTCCGCAGTGCGCAGGGTCGCGGTCGGCGCGGTCACGCTCGGCAACGATCTGCCGATGGTGCTGATCGCCGGACCCTGCCAGATCGAATCGCGCGAGCATGCGCGCGAGGTGGCGGCGGCGCTCGCGGAGATGGCACGCGCCGCCGGCATCGGCCTGATCTACAAATCGAGCTT
>JASHVY010000228.1 GCA_030044345.1 Acetobacteraceae bacterium
TGGCTGCAGGTGGCTGCGCGCGGAGTGGCCTCCATCTGGCGCAGCAGCGCATCCATCTCGGGCTGTGACAGCCGTCTTCCGGCGCGGACGGATCCGTGACAGGCCATGCGCGCAATCACCGCATCGAGGCGCGCGGCGAGTGCGATGCCCTCGCCGGTCTCGGCAAGCTCGTCGGCGAGATCGCGGAGGATCGGCGCCGGCTCGGTGGAACCAAGGCAGGCCGGGAGTGCCCGGACGAGCATCGCGCCTCGGCCGAATGGCTCGATCTCGAGGCCGAGCGACGCAAGCTCTCCCTCATGCGCGGCGAGCCGCGCGACATCCTGGGGGGGCAGATCGACAACCGCCGGCAAAAGCAGCGGCTGGGCGCGCACGCCGCCGGCCAGATGCTGCGCGCGCAGGCTCTCATGGGTGAGCCGCTCATGCGCGGCGTGCTGATCGACCAGCACCAGCTCGTCCTCGCTGGTGACCGCGAGGATATAGGTATCGAACAGTTGCGCGATGGCGGCACCGAGCGGATGCGCCGCATCCGGCGGTTCCGCCTGAACCACCCGCGCGGAAGGCGCGGTTTCGAAAGGCAGGGTGGTCTCGGCAAAGCCGGCTGAGGCGTTTTCCCTTTGAGCCGGCATCGGGGCGGGGGGCCTGAGACGAAGCGGCGGTGGCCGCGTGGGGATGATTCCCGCCCCTCCATCGAGAGCGCGGGACAGGCCGCCGATCACCAGAGAGCGGATTGCGGCCGGATCGCGGAACCGGAGCTCGGTCTTGGCCGGATGGACGTTGACGTCCACCTCCTCGGCCGGCAGCGCGAGATAGAGCGCCGCGACCGGATGGCGGCCGGCCGCGATCGCCGGGCGATAGGCGACCCGGATGCCGGTCTTGAGCACGGGATCGCCGACCGGGCGGCCATTGACCACCATGAACTGCCCGGAAGCGGTTGCGCGCGTCACCGCCGGTGCGGCGGCGAAGCCGGTCAGGCGCATCGTCCCGCGCTCGGCTCCGATCGGAATCAGGGAGGAAGCGGCATCCGGCCCCAGCAGGGAGGCGACCCGCGCGGGCATCTCCTGCGGCGGCAGGTCGAACAGCGCACGCCGATCCGTCTCGAGCCGGAAGGCCACGCCGGGAGCGGCAAGGGCGAGCCGGCGGACGACGGCTTCCGCGTGATCCGCCTCCGTGCGCGGATGTTTGAGAAATTTCCGACGGGCCGGCGTGGCAAAGAAGAAATCGGTGACGAGGACATTCGTGCCGGGAGGCCCCGCCGCCGGCTCGACCGGCAGGACATGGCCCCCTTCAACCCGAATCCGGCTTGCGTGCGGCGCGTCGCGTGGGCGCGAGGTGATGGCGAGCCGCGCGGCCGCGCCGATCGAGGGCAGCGCCTCGCCGCGGAACCCGAGCGTGGTGATGCGGACGAGATCGTCGTTCGCGAGCTTCGAGGTGGCATGGCGCTGAACCGCGAGCGCCAGCTCGTCCGCCGCGATGCCGGCCCCGTCGTCGTTCACCTCGATCGCCGCGATCCCGCCTTCGATGAGCGAGACATGGATCCGCGTGGCCCCGGCATCGAGCGCGTTCTCGATCAGCTCCTTGACCGCCGCAGCCGGCCGCTCGATCACCTCGCCCGCCGCGATCCGGTTGGCGATTTGCTCGGGAAGAACGCGGATCGCCGGCAGCCGAATCTCCACCGATCCTGACATGGAAGGACCGTTTCTCCGCAACGGCCGGAATCCTGTCAAGCAAGACTGCCCGGCAGACGGCTCGGCATCCGGCCGGCCTCATGCTAAACCCCGCCATGTCATCTCCTTGAACGCAGGGCCCGATCAGGCCACGTTGCATCCATGAGCCGTCGTCAGCCGCCCCTGCTCGATCTCACGCCGGATGGCGAGTTTCGCCAGCCTGTGCGCCCGCCCTGGGCGACTCGGGTCGCCGCCTGGGCGTTGGTGGTGGCGGTCATCGCCGGCGGTCTCGCCGTGGCGGCGGTGGCATTTTGGCTGGCGCTGATGCTCATTCCGATCGCGATTGTCGCCGGCCTCGTCGCCTATCTGGCCTTTCGCTTCCAGCTCTGGCGCGGCGTCCGCTAGTTTTTCCACGACCGGCGGGGTGGTGCGTCGCGATGGCTGAGGCCGTGTCGCGCGGCTCACGACTGCCCCTGGCTCCGCTGGCATTGGTCGCCCTCGTCCTGCTCACGGCGCTCCGCTTGGCGGTCGCGGTCGCCTCATCGCTTGCCCCCGACGAAGCCTATTACTGGGTGTGGTCGCGTGTGCTGCAGCCCGGCTATCTCGACGATTCGCCGATGGTGGCCTTCTGGATCCGCTTCGGCACCTGGCTCGCGGGACCCGGCCCGCTCGGCGTCCGGCTTCTCGGACCGCTCGCGGCCGCCGCCGGCTCGCTCCTCCTCGTCCGGGCTGCTGCCGATCTCGTTCCCGAATCTCGCCAGGCCGGGCTCGTCGCGGCGCTCTTCATCA
Organism: Acetobacteraceae bacterium; assembly: GCA_030044345.1. Taxonomy (GTDB): domain Bacteria; phylum Pseudomonadota; class Alphaproteobacteria; order Acetobacterales; family Acetobacteraceae; genus JAKAWQ01. Next base: position 2,454 of record JASHVY010000228.1, read on the forward strand.
ACGCCACCCTGCTGTTCGGCGCCGGCAGCGTCGTCATGACGCCCGATACACCGCTTCTCTTTTTCTGGACCCTCGGCCTCTTCGCCATGGGCAGGCTCGTCGCGACCGGGGACGGGCGCTGGTGGCTGCTCGCCGGGCTTGCCGCCGGCCTCGCGCTCGACAGCAAATATACCGGCCTTTTTTTCCTCGCCGCGGTCGGGCTCTGGCTGCTGACGACGGATCTCGGGCGGCGCTGGCTCGCCCGGCCCGAGCCCTGGCTCGGCCTCGCGATCACGGCCCTCGCCTTCGCGCCGGTCGTCGCGTGGAATGCGAGCCATGGCTGGGTGAGCTTTCTCAAGCAGGGCGGCCGGGTCGGAGACTGGCATCCCTGGGATGCGCTGCGCTTCGAGACCGAGCTCGTGCTCGGCCAGGCGGGTCTCTTCACCCCGCTTATCTTCATCTTCGCCGTGGCCGGAACCGCGCATCTCGCGCGCGCGGCCTGGTGGGAGAGGGCACCAGGTCCGACCCTGCTCAGTTTCCTGACATTGCTCCCGGCGGCCATCTTCATCCAGCATGCGCTCGGCGACCGGGTGCAGGGAAACTGGCCCGCCGTGCTCTACCCGAGCGCGGTGATCGCGGCGGCCACGCTCGGGACCGCGCGCTGGCGAAGCTGGCGCCTGCCTGCTTCCACCTTCGGCTTCGCGCTCACCGCCATCGTCTATCTTCAGGCGATCGCGGCGCCGATTCCCCTGCCGGCCCGGATCGATCCCACGCTTCGCCAGCTCGGCGGCTGGCGCGCATTCGTCAGCGAGATCGAGACGGTCGCGCGGCACGAAGGGGCAGGCTTCATCGCCACCGCGAATTATGGCGATGCGTCGGAACTCGCCTTTCTCCAGCCCATCAAAGTGATCGGTCTCGGCACGCGCTGGACTTGGTTCCGCCTGCCCGCGGCGGGCCCAAGAATCGCGGGACAGACCGGGATGTTCCTCACCCGAGCAGGGGACAGCGCGCCGGACCCAACCGCCTGGGTTGTGCTGGCGCAACTCGGCAGGGTCGTCCGCGCCCGCCATGGCGTGCCGGCGGAGATTTTCGTCCTCTACCGCGTACGGGCGCGAAAATTGTCCGCCGGGGCGATCCTGCCTGCCCGGCCGTGACTCGGATCAGGTGCTCTGCTGCTTCAGCCAGGCTCCTGCCTTGGCGACCGCCTCGCGTGCCCGCGCCACCCGCGCGGTCGCGCGCAGGAAGCCGTGGATCATGCCCGGAAAGATTTCGCAGGCGACCGTCACATCGGCCGCCGCGAGCTTTGCCGCCAGCGCCTCGCCTTCCGAGCGCAGCACGTCGAGCTCGGCCAGATGGATCAGCACCGGCGGCAGGCCGGTCAGATCGGCGCGAAGCGGGGAGGCGAGGGGATTGAGCCGGTCGGCCGCACGCGGCGCATAGACATCCCAATAGAAGCGCATCTTGGCGGCGGTCAGCACATAGCCCTCGGCGAACTCGCGATAGCTCGACGTGTCCTGCGCCGCATCGCAGACGGGATAGAGCGCGAGGATGCCCCGAAGCGGCGGCCCGCCGGTCGCGCGCAGCAGCAGGGCGGCGGCGAGTGCCAGGTTGCCGCCGGCCGAATCCCCGCCAACGAGAAGGTGCGAGGGATCGATGCCCCATTCCGCGCCGTTTTCGACGAGATGCCGAACCACCGCGACGCATTCCTCGAGCGCCCGGGGAAACCGGGCCTCCGGCGAGAGCGCGTAGTCCACGCTCACCACCGCCACCTCCCCGGCGGCGGCATATTCGCGCGCCAGCCGGTCATGCGTATCGACGGAGGACCAGACCCACCCGCCGCCATGGAAATAGACCAGGCCCGGCAGAACCCGGTCCGTGCGGGGCCGATGGAGCCGGCAAAGGATGCGCCGCCCGCGCGCTGCGACCCAGCGCTCCTCGCTTTCGGCCATGACCGGCCCGCCGGTCGCGCTGAGCAGGGCGAGCGCGTCATTGATCGCGCGCTGCGGCTCGAAAGGGAATTCGAGCCGGATGGGCGGATAGGCGGCCGCCGCCGCATCGTGGGCAAGCTGAGCGGCCCGCATCTCCGGATCCCAGCGCGACTCCTCGTCC
>JASHVY010000229.1 GCA_030044345.1 Acetobacteraceae bacterium
AGAAAGGGATTTCGGTCCCCTGCCGCCGCAGCACTTCATAGGCCGCTGGGCTCAGGATGGAACGCCACTCGGCGTCTGTATGGGTCACCGGGAAAACTTCAGATTGGTTCGCCTGGGCAGTTTCGCGCCGAGACCAAAGACCGAATAGCCCGGCACCGGCCAGAACAGTCATCCCGAGTAATTCGCGCCGCTTAGCCATTGTCGCACCTCTGAAGACGCTTCCACCGATGTCCTTCGGAAGAGAACGCAACCGGGTTACAGACTGCGGGCCTGATCCGCCGCCCCGGTGGCAGAATAGATTACGTTACAAGAACAGGCTCATGTCCCCTCATATGCCTTCACGCTGACGACGGTGCGTAAAACGAAAGCAGAATACAAGAGAGTCCCTGAAACCCCTAACCGAGCCCAATCGGTCGGGGGTTGACGATTCCCCCCTCCGAACGGATGCAGGAGGATCAAGCCTACCTGGAGCCTACGGCTCCCATACCGGGTAACCCCGCCGGCCTAGCCGGCCAGGAGCCCGGGTAGAAAGATTGAGGCGGGCACCTCCCCCCGACCCGGCACGAGCGGCGCGCAGCGAGCAGCCGCACCCCAAGGCGCTGCATATCAACCGATTGATATGCCATGGGGGATGGGCGTCCTAGCGCGCGATGAGCGTTTAGAAGGCGGTGCAGCATGAGCGCCGCTCTCAATCTGGAGCCAGCCGGGGCGCGTGACCCGCTCCCGATCCATAGCTGGCAAGGTGCGCGCGCTCTTACGGCAATTCACCGCGAGTCCCAAGACCCATCCTGCCGGAAGCGGCCGATCGGGGCCGAGGCGCGCCGCGACCCGCCGCCTCGCCGGCTTCGTAGGCCTCCCCTTCGAGGGGAATCGGCCGGGTGGACAGGAAGCCTGCGCGGCGGCCAAGCTGGCGGCAAGGCAAAAACGGAGAAAGCGTCCATGAGCGGAGAAGATTGCCTGGCCGGGGTGCGCGTTCTCGACCTCTCGCAATTCGAGGCCGGCCCCTCCTGCACCGAGGCGCTCGCCTGGCTCGGCGCGGAGGTGGTGAAGGTCGAGAATCCGAGGAGCGGCGATCCCGGCCGCATGCTGAGCCCGCCCCCCGAGGGGGATGCGCATTATTTTCTCCAGTACAACGCCAACAAGAAATCGATCGCGATCGATCTCAAATCTCCGCGCGGCCTCGCCCTGGTGAAGGCGCTCGCCGCCCGCGCCGACGTGTTCGTCGAAAACTTCGCGCCGGGCGTGATCGAACGGCTTGGGCTCGGCCCCGAAACCGTGCGTGCGCACAACAAGGCCATCATCTATGCGCAGGTGAAGGGATTCGGCTCAGGCTCTCCCTACGAGCGCAACCTGGCCTTCGACATGATCGCGCAGGCCTGCGGCGGCACGATGAGCATCACCGGCGAGGCCGGGGGACCGCCGCTCAAGCCGGGGCCGACACTCGGCGATACCGGCACCGGCATGCTGCTCGCCGTCTCGATCCTCGCCGCGCTCTATCGGCGCACACGCACGGGGGAAGGCGAGCATCTCGAGATCGCGATGCAGGACGCGATGCTCCAGTATATCCGCGGCGCTTTCGCAACCCTCACGCGTACCGGCCAGCCGCCGCGGCGCGCCGGGGCCGGCAGCGTGCTCGCGCTCAACCCGCCGATGGGCACCTATCCATGCAAGGGCGACGGCGCCAATGATTACGTCTATGTCTATACCAGCCGGGCCAATCCTGAGCATTGGCGGCGACTGCTCGCTGTCGTTGGCCGCGAGGACCTCACCGACGACCCGCGCTACGCAACCCCGGCCGCCCGCGCCGAGCACGAGGTCGAAGTGAACGAAATGGTCGCGGCCTGGACGCGCCGGCACGACAAGCACGAGGCGATGCGCATTCTGGGTGAAGCCGGAATTCCGGCGGGCGCGGTGCTCGACCCCGCCGAACTGCTCGCGGACCCGAGCTTCGCCGCGCGCGGCATCGTCCAGACGATGATGCACCCGAGCGCCGGCGCTTACAAAATGCCGGCCTGGCCCGTGCGCTTTTCCGGCCGCCCGCCCCCCGTGCGGGCAGCGCCTCTGCTCGGCGAACATACCGAAACCGTGCTCGCAGAGTGGCTCGGCATGAACGAGACGGACACGCGCGCAGCCGAACGCGCGGATGGCTGAGTGCATGGGAGGAGATGATGGCAGAGCTCACGGGTTCGGAAATTCTCGCAAAATGCCTGAAGAAAGAAGGGACCGAAAACCTTTTCTTCCTGATGGGCGGGCCGATGCTGCTCGCCGAGGCGACCTGCATCAGGGAAGGCATCCGCATGATCGATGTCCGCCACGAGCAGGCGGCGGCTTTCATGGCGCAGGCCTATAGCCGGCTGCTGCAGAAGCCGGGGATCTGCATGGCGGCAAGCGGGCCGGGTGTCGCCAATCTCGTCACCGGCATGGCCAATGCGCTGATCGATTGCGCGCCGGTGGTGGCGGTCGGGGGTTCGAGTCCGATCAGCCAGTTCGGTCGCCAGGTTTTTCAGGAGATCGACCAGGTCGCTCTGATGCGCGGCTGCAGCAAGCATGTGGAGCGCGTGCACACGCTCAAACGCATTCCGCAGCAGGTCAATTCCGCGCTGCAAACGGCGATGGCCGGAAAGCCCGGCCCTGTCTATCTCGATTTTCCGGGGGATATCCTCTATCAGAAGATCGACGAAAACGCGGTCGACTGGAGTTGTTGCGGCCGCAAGCTCCTCGATTCCCGCCCGCTCGGAGACAAGCGGCGGATTGCCGAGCTGATCGAGGCGCTCGCCGCGGCGCGCAAGCCTTTGCTCGTTTCGGGCAGCGGCGTGATCTGGTCGCGCGCCGCGGAGAAGATGCAGGAACTGGTCGAGAAGATCGGCATCCCGTTCTACACCACCCCGCAGGGCCGCGGCGTGGTTCCGGACGATCACCCCTACTCCTATCTCGCCATGCGCAGCACGGCCTTCCGTGAGGCCGACCTCATCGTCATCCTCGGCACGCGCATGAACTACATCATCGGCCACGCCGCACCGCCGCGTTTTTCCGCGACCGCGACGATCGCGCGGATCGATATCGATCCGGAGGAGATGGCAACGGCGGCGCGCACCGTCGATATCCCGATCGTCGGGGACTGCCGCATGGTGCTCGATCAGCTCATCGCAGAGATCGGCGGCCGCATCACGGAGGACACATACAGATCCTGGCGTGAGACGCTCGCCGAGGGCGAGGCCGCCAAACGCGCAACCGCCGGCGCCAATCGCCCGGACGAAAACGGCGAGATTCACCCGGTGCGCCTCTTGGAGGAGATTCGCGACTTCGCGCGCCGCGATGCAATTCTCTGCGTTGACGGACAGGAGACACTCAATTTCGGCCGGCAGACCATGCCCACGTTCGTGCCCGGCCACCGCCTCAACTCGGGTCCTTTCGGCACCATGGGGGTTGGCCTGCCGTTCGGCATCGGGGCGAAAATCGCCAAGCCCGACAAGCAGGTGATCGTCGTGCATGGAGACGGCTCCTTCGGCCTCAATGCCATGGAGCTCGACACCGCCATGCGCCACCATGTGCCGATCCTCGTCGTCATCAGCCTCAATGGCGGCTGGACGGCGGATCCCAAACGCGAGAAACCGGGGCGTGATCTCGGCTATACGCGCTTCGACCGTGTCGCCGAAGCGCTCGGCTGCCACGGCGAATATGTCGAAAAACCGGAAGACATCCGTCCCGCCCTCGAGCGCGCGCAAGAGAAGGTGGATGAAGGGATCGTGGCGCTCGTCAATGTCCGCACCGACTATCGCGCCCGCTACGGCGGCGCGGCTTTCTCGGACTATTCGACTTAGAAAATGTTATGCACTTCGATGAAGCATCAGAAAGAAGAAGACTTCTTTTTCTGAAGAAAAAGAAGCAAAAAGACTTTTCTCCGTTTTCCGGACCAGAGCG
>JASHVY010000230.1 GCA_030044345.1 Acetobacteraceae bacterium
ACCTCACGCTGTTGAGCGCGTCGTCGCGGCTGGGAAAGAGTGTAAAGATGCTGGTAAAGCCGCTGATGTCAAAAATCTGTCTGACCACAGGCTGCAGGCCCGCAAGAAGAAGTTTCTGCTTTGCGGCCTGCGCCTGTTTCGCCGCTTTGAGCAGAACACGCAAACCAGCGCTGCTGACATAGCTGAGTTCAGCAAGATCAAGGACAAGAACCGCGGTTTTGGCAGATATCGCAGAAAGTCTGTCATCGACTCCGGGGGACGTAGTCCCGTCAAGCCGCCCACAGAGTTGGAGGATAGTGGTCCCATCCCCCTGCAGTTCCCTGATCTCCAACTGTAGCCTCTTCGAAACTAAACCGAAAGTTTATTAATCTCAGATTTTTAACGGGGTTAAAGGGCCCCGTCAAGCGTAAGGAACACCCGAATGGCCGGATCGGCGGGTGTCCCGTGGCGCCAGTGAACGGGGATGCTGGCGAACCAGGACGCTGGCGCGGCAGCCCCGCTCGATTCGACAGCGGAGCGACCCCGAACAGGGTGAACAGGTCCACCAGAGAGATTGGAGCTTCTGGAGGCATGCCGAGCCATTGGAATCGTTTGCAATTTTTTTCATGACGGTCGCGTCGGGAGGCAAATTTGGGGCATGGCCGCGGTCGCGTCGAAGCCCGCCAGTCGTTGCAGCCCGTCCGGCTCGAGGATCGAGTTATCTGGTTTCAGGCAGGAACATGGACAGTTGCTACGCAACCCGCGCCGTTCTCAGCCCTGAGAACAGGTTTCCCTCATCAGGCGCCGAATCGCAAGGCTCGTGATGTCGTCGGCTTGCGGGGCTTCTCCCGCAAAATTCTGCGCGGCTTCGGTGACTTCCCGGACGACTCTTTCAAGCGGTGCGGTCGCGAGAGCGTGCAGCGTCGCTTCGAGGCGTTCCCTGCTGAAAAGTACGCTCTCCGGATTGGTTGCCTCAGTGATTCCGTCGGTAAACAGGTAGAGAGCTTCATTCGGCAGAAGTTCGAAGCGGATGCTTTCATAGCGGCAGGCGGCATTGATGCCCAACGCCGTGCCCTGCGGGGTAGCCACCGCCACGGCTCCGGCTCCATTGAGCCGATAAGGTGGCTCATGACCGGCATTGCATAGCTCGACCGTTCCGGTTTCGGGTTCCATCATACCGAAGATGAGCGTCACGAACATCATCATGTCATTGTCATCGCAAAGCTCGCGATTGACACGGGCAACGATTTCCGCAGCGCGGTCGATATGGTCGGAGCGTTGCAGGAATCCAGTAACGACACGCAGCAGATTCTTCGTGCGTGCCATGAGCATTGCCGCAGGAACGCCCTTGCCGCAGACATCAGCGATTGCAAAGGCGAAGCGTCCATCCTCCGTTGGAAAGAAATCATAGAGATCGCCGCCAACTTCGCGCGCTGGTTCCATCATTGCGAAGATTTCGACCGGCTGGTCCGCGGTCGGCTTCGGGAATATCGCGGGCACCATGCTCATCTGCAACCGGCGGGCAGCGACGAGTTCTTCCTCCATCCGCACCATGTGCGCGCGCAAAACGTCGCGCAGGAATTTCTGTTCCAGGCTGGCACTGACTCTGGCGCGCAAAATTGTAGCATTGAAAGGCTTCGGTAGATAATCGACGGCGCCGAGCTGAATGCAGCGTACGACGCTATCGATTTCATCGAGCGCCGAAATCACGATAACCGGCAACTCGTGCAGGTGATTCTCAGCTTTTAGCTGCTCGAGCACCTGGTAACCGTCGCATTTCGGCATCATGACATCGAGCAGCACAAGATCGAAGGGCTTGGCACGGAGTTGCGCGAGGGCTTCTTCGCCATCCGCCGCAACGGCAATGTCGTGATACCCTTCGCGGTTCAGGCGGCGGATCAGGAGGTCACGATTCTCTTCGAGGTCGTCCACCACGAGAATTCGGGCGAACTTCAGCGCCGCTTTCCCACTCGTTACCCTGGACACGTTCATCCCCCGCCACCCGAAACCGATTCAATCATAACGCGACAAAGCGGGGAAACACAGACCCGTGACTGAGGGCGGTCTCAACCTCACGTTCCGGCATTTCACATTGCGCAGGCCCATGATGGCGCGAAAGTGCGGACCGATAGAATGCGGGGTTAAGAAGATGGGATCGATAGCAGCCCCAAGGGCATCAGGGGCTGCGGTGAATCTGCGCCATTTCTGAACTTGGGGTGGAATTTTGGATGAATATGCCCGCAAAGGTTGTATTCGAAGCCCGGCTGATCGAAGAAGGCAGACATCCGCATGCCCCCGGTTTTCGCACCTCACAAAATGTTTACGAACCGCAATCTGCCTCTGCTGATCGTTTCCGCTGAATTTTGGCCGCATGTTTCACCGTTGGGTATGAAGTGGATCGCTTTTCGGGCGGGAGTTAACGTTGCAAGGAAATTTTAAGCTGCAACAGCAACCGTCGGCCAACGGCGCCGGGTGGTTAACCCCGCCTCGATCGATGGGTTGGAACGTGATGACCGAAGGTGGAATCACTCACGGTGGCTCCACCTTCGGTCATCACGCTCGCTTTGTTTTCTCGATCAATTTTATGGCTTCCCCTCGGGCTTTGTCGGATCGGGGGACCCCGGCGCGAAGCGATCCACCAGAAGCCATATTGATCTAAGCTCCTTGAAAATTCAGATTTTGCCTGAAAAAAGCGCCTTCTGGAGAAGCCCAGGAAGCAGGGATATCGGATGTCCGGGGCTTTCGACACGATCCCTCTCAAATCCGATCGGGGTCGCCGGGCACTCCGTAGGCGGGGGATGCAGCGGGGTCGAGCGCGCGCGTGACATAGGCCTCGAGCTGGGGCTTGTAGATTGTCCATGCCTTCTCGAGCGCCGCAATCGGCGCAGCATCGTCCCAGTCGATGCGCAGATCGGCGATCGGGAAGGGAAGATCACGGACGATCAGCAGGCCGGCGGAATGAATCGGCCCTTCCTCGCCACCTGCGGCAAGGCCGGCGGTGAGGGCTGTCATCAAGCGATCGCCGAGATCCGCCCCTTTGAGGGCGAGGAACGCCTCCATCATCCGTTCGGGCACCCTGACATCGGCGAGCAGATTGCCGGCAGCGACCGCATCAGGACCGGCGACGGCGTGATGGCGGCCAAGCGTGTGCTCGCCCGAGAAAAAGGCGGTGCCGCCGGAAGGATCGACCAATGCAAGTTGCCGGTATGCGATGTGAGGCGTGCGCGCGTGGATCTCGGCGAGCGCGGCCTCTGCCGTCGCGCCCGCCGCCATGAGATCGAGCGCCTGCCTGCCGAGGCGCGGATCGGTGATGTTCTGGCTCGCCACCGCGCCCGCGCCGGCTCGCGCATGGGCACAGCGCGCGGCGACCGCCGGTGAGGATGAGGAGATCGCGATGCCAAAACTCTCTGTGCGCACGCAGCGGGCAACGATGGAGAAGGTCATGAAGCTTCGTCGTCAGGAATCACCGCAGTCGCATCGATCTCGACCAGCCATTCGGGCCGGGCAAGGGCCACGACGACAAGGCCCGTGCAGACAGGATGCACACCGCGGATATATTCGCCCATCGTGCGATAGACCGATTCGCGATGACGAATATCGGTGAGATAGACAACGAGTTTGGCAACGTGCTCCATCCGTGCGCCCGCTTCCGCAAGCAGCGTGCGGATATTCTCCATCGCCCGGCGCGTCTGCGCCACGGGATCGCCGATTCCAACGCTTGTCGAAGTTTCGAGATCCTGGCCGACCTGCCCGCGCAGGAAAACGATGCGCCCGCGCGCCACCACCGCCTGCGCGAGGTCATTGTCGAGCCGTTGCTCGAGATAGGTGTCCCGCGTGTTGAAGGGACGAAGGCGCCGATGGGCCATAGGGCGTTCGCTTCCTTACTTGGCCGCCTTACTTGGCCGCCTTGGGCAACGGCGGGTCGGCAGCGAACCATTGCCGCACGGCCGGATCGCCTTCCGCCAGCGCGGCCCCTTGCATGACGCGATCTGAAAGACCGGCCGATTTCTTGACGAAGGCAAGCGGTCCCTCCCAGCCGAAATTGCGCCAGACTGCGGCGAGATGCGCGAAAGGCGGCGATTGGGCGAAGAGCTGGAAGGTGAGCCGATGGCCGGCATAGTCGGAATTGAGAAGATCGCGGGCGAAGGCGAGCAGGCGCCGGCGGTCCTCCGCCGCCCAGTCTGCATTCACAGTGTAGAATTTCTCGAGCCAGGGCTTGGTTTCCGCGGCCTCAAAGGCCGCTTTGTCCGGGGTAACGCAGATCTGGCCGCCGCAGAGCTCACGGGCAATGTGCATCACATGGTGCAGTTGGGTGCAGGCCAGCACGCGGCCGCTATAGAGAAGGGATTGGTTGGGCATCATCAGCCCGCCC
>JASHVY010000231.1 GCA_030044345.1 Acetobacteraceae bacterium
GTCACGGATCGGCACACCGCTGTGGACTACGCTCGCGCTCTAAAAGATTTGGCCGATCTGCACTTCGCAAAGGCCAGGATCATCGTCCTGGTCCAGGACAACCTCACCATCCACTGCAAAGCGTCGCTCTACGAGGCTTTCCCCGCCGCCGAGGCCAGGCGGCTGGTCGAGCGGTTCGAATGGCATTACACCCCAAAGCACGGAAGCTGGCTCAATCTGGCGGAGTCCGAGCTCGGGGTCCTATCTTGTCAGTGCCTCGATCGCCGCATTCCTGACAAACAAACCCTCATCGACGAAATCGCCGCCTGGGAAAAACACCGCAATGCCAATCATGCCAAGGCAAATTGGCATTTCACAACCCCAGACGCCCGCATCAAACTCAAACATCTCTACCCTTCAATCTGAATGAATCGGGCGACTAGCGCGCCAGGCAAGGGTCGCGATCGAGGTGATCGATCTCAGCAGCGGATTTCCGGCCACCTATCCTGGAATGGAGCCGCCGCCGCTTGGGGCTTATCTTGCCGAGACCGAGGAAGGCTTCGAGCGACTCAGTCTATCGGATGCGGAACTCTGGGCGAAGCCGAGCCGCGCGCTCGCCGCCGGCGCCAGCTCCGCGGTCGTGCAGGTCCAGCACCGTCATGACGAGGCGCTCGACCTCAACGATAGTGTGTTCGGCAGCCTCGCGGACGCTGGCAATCTCGCCTTCCGGAATCCGGTGGGGCTGATCCGCCCAGAGGGGCCGGCGCCCGCGGCACAGAGGATCGGTTTTTCCTTACTTGGGCCAGACCCACGACAGTACGGATGCGATGCGCGGCCCCTTCGTCCTACCCGCGGACACTGCGGAGTGCGATTGGATCGAAATCGGCCAGACCGGCGCCTATGGTGCCTGCCTGCGCACGGGCTTCAACGGCTCGGATCGCGTGCGCCTGGTCGCGGTACGAGACGCCCCCTTGTCACGGCCGAGGGCTGCGCATGGCCGGCTTCTCTTGTCGCCTGACCCCGCCTGACCGGAAGGAGTTCGTCAATGGAAAAAGGAGTTTACCAATGGAAAAAGTCCCATTCGCTGGCCGTCTCATCATGCTCGGCTGCGGCAGCATCGGCCAGGGCGTCCTGCCGCTGATCCTGAGCCATATTGACATGCCGCGCGAGCGCATCCGCATCCTCACAGCCGATGAGCGCGGCCACGCGGTGGCAAAGGAGTCAGGTGTTGCGGTTACGATCGCGCCATTGACGCGCGAGAATTTCCGCGAGTTGCTTACCCCGATCCTCTTGCCAGGCGATTTCCTGCTGAACCTCTCGGTCGATGTCTCCTCGGTTGCGCTGATTGCGTTCTGCCACGAGCTCGGAGCCCTCTATCTCGACACCTGCATCGAGCCCTGGGCGGGCGGCTATACCGATCCATCGCTCACGCCGTCCCAGCGCTCAAACTATGCGCTGCGTGAGAGCGCACTGGCACTTGCGGCCGGTGCTCCGGACGGCCCGACCGCGCTCCTCACCCATGGCGCCAATCCGGGCCTCGTCTCGCATTTCGTCAAGGAGGCCCTGCTCAATATCGCCCGCGATACTCGCTTCGAAATCGAAACGCCCACCGGCCGGGACGGCTGGGCGGCGCTGGCCGAGCGGCTCGGCGTGAAGGTGATCCACATCGCAGAGCGGGACACGCAATCAGCCGACCTCGCCAAGGCGCCGGGCGAATTCGTCAACACTTGGTCGATCGATGGCTTTGCCGGCGAGGGCCGTCAGCCGGCCGAGCTTGGCTGGGGCACGCACGAGCGGACATTCCCTGCCGATGGGCGGCGCCACGAGTTCGGCTGCGGAGCCGCAATCTATCTTCTTCGTCCCGGTGCGGGCACGCGCGTTCGGACTTGGACGCCGCTCGAGGGACCGTTCCACGGCTTTCTCGTCACCCACAACGAATCGATTTCGATCGCCGACTACTACACCCGCCGTGACGTGAGCGGGAACGTGGCCTACCGCCCCACCGTGCACTATGCCTACCATCCCTGCGATGACGCAGTGCTGTCACTGCATGAGATGGCCGGCAAGAACTGGGAGCTTCAGAAGCGCCAGCGGTTGATGATGGATGAGATCGCGGGCGGCATGGACGAGCTCGGCGTGTTGCTGATGGGCCATGCGCGCAATGCCTATTGGTACGGCTCGCGCCTCTCGATCGAAGAGGCGCGGCGGCTGGTGCCATACAACAACGCGACCAGCCTGCAGGTGACCTCGGCCGTGCTCGGCGGAATGGTCTGGGTGATCGAAAACCCCCGCGCCGGCGTCGTCGAGGCCGACCAGATCGATCATGCGCGCGTGCTCGCCGTGGCGCTACCCTATCTCGGCGAGGTGGCGGGCGTGTACAGCGAATGGACGCCACTTGCCGGGCGCGGCGTGCTCTTCCCGGAGGAGATGGACGCAACGTCGCCTTGGGAGTTCGGCAATTTTCGGGTGACGTGAGCGAAAAACACGCCCAAGCCGCGGCAGGAGCCTCGCCCCCTTCATCCCGCAGAGATACCTAGCGAGACGCGAAGGGAGCTGAAGGTGGCCTCCAGCAGGATCGTCGCCCATTGCCTTGCTCGATATTGCCTACGCGATCAATCGTATGCATCCGGGCGGTGCCATGGTTGGATAGGGGTGAGGCGAGTGCAGTGGGGTCGATGGGGCGCCAGTTCCCTGACAATGCCCCGCTCGCTTTGCCCGCTCACCCGCGCGCAGCGGCGGGTCGGGGCAAGGCTGATTGGCCTTGGGGATGGTGATGGCGCAGAGTGGCAGGACGCAGCGGATTTCCCCGGATGCGTTCAGGCGGCAGGTGGCGGTCGCCGATTTTGCCCCAAGTCGCAAATGACCCAGCCGCTGAACGCGCCGTCGCGCTCGCTGACTGTCGGCCGGGGCGTCTGCTCGCGATCCGACCTTTGCGGAATGCGGGCTCCGGCGCATAAGCTCCCTCGCAGCAGGCGAGAAGGTCGCTCGCCGGAGAGCGTGCGTGTGGTTCCAATCGACGTGTCCGAGGAAGAAACGGCTTGGAGAATCCAAATGAGTGCAACAAAAGCAATGAGCATTCGTAACAGGCTTGCCCGCGCCGTGGTTGGGGGCCTTTTGGTTTTCGCGGGATATTCGGGATTTGAAGTCCTGAACGGTGCAATGCACCTGCCGCCGGAGTTCGCCCTATCTGCCGCGCGTGCCGCCCAGATCCGCGCCATCGGCAACGTGTGTAACTGGAATTCAGTGGACTGGGACCAGATGACCAGGGACGAGCAGCAAGCGTGGGGAACGCTTGGGTGGACCCGCGAGACTTGGGAAGGTGACGAGTCGAATCAGGTGTATTCGGAATCGCAGGACTGGTCACAGCTGACCCTCGACGAGAAGAGCGCTGCGGAGGCGCTCGGCTATAACGCGACGTCTTGGGAGCAGGATTGTCCGCCCACGCCGTAGGTCGCCAGAGCGACCGTGAGAGTCCCGGAGTGATCCGCCGGGCACACAACTGATCACGGTCGTCGCCATTCGTGAAAAGGGGTGGACACTGCGCTGCGATTGGCCGCAGGGTGGGCCGGCTTGCGGCAGAGACCCTGCGCGGTCTGATGTCGAAAGCGGCCCGGTCGTGTCTTCTCTCGATCCCGCCGGCCGGTCTCCATGCGTGCGAGCAAGCGCGGCAATATGCCGGCGGGGACCCGCAGAGGACGCGGGGGGTGGTGCCGCTGCAGAGCGGATAGTCCGCGTGACAGCGTGCGCGATTGCGGTGAGATCTTGCGAGACGCATCAACCGACGATTTGGCCGGGGTTGTAAATGAGCCAGACGTAGAAGGCGCCGTCGTGCTCGTGAAGAGAGGCCAGGGGAACGCCTGTGCACGGCGCCCTGGAGAGGGCCGACCGGGTTCGACCGCCGCGCCTTCGGTGCCTGCATGCCCTAGTGACCGCCGGAGCGCGATTCCACCCGAATGAATGTCGAAGGTCGGGGCGGACCTCGCGGGTCTGTGATGTGCCGGTGTCGCACGGGGACAGCCTGTCACCTTTGGGTGATCCAGTTACTTGCTGGTTTGTCTAACGCAATATTCCGCTATGCTATTTTTGTTCAGAACTTCGTCGAGGCAGGTGACTTGACTCGGTGGCGTATTCAAAACTGTCATATTCGGAAGTGGGTTTATGTCCTCGCTTTGACCGGGCCGGCTTACGCCGTGGCGAGCTGCGCGCCGTATCCGTACGACAAGCGGACGGACGCGCTCACCACGAGCCTGCAATCCGATACTGACGCGCTGCTCGTGAACCTGACTTTCCTTGACCAGCAGATCTCTGATCTGCAAGGAAAATCCGACCCGACCACGCTTGCCGCGCTGGACCGGGCGCGGCAAGCGGCAAGCTATGACGCAAACCTTCCCAGCTACAACCAGATCAAGCTCGATCTGGCGACCCTCAAGATTCGCGTGGCCGCGGAAAACAAAGCCGATACCCAACTTCTCGGTGTGGAGATCGGGCATGTTGAGGATCTACTGTTTGGAAGGGGATCGCTGAGCGCAACGCACCAATCCGACGGCGTCGTCGAAAGAGCAACGATCGTTCGGTATCAATCGGCTCTGGACGCGCAATTCGCGACGATGCTGAATTATGAGATCAACGGCCCGCCGCAGGCCCCGCCAGACACCGACGAATCGGATGACACATCCGATTGATGGCGGGTTGGATGTTGGAGCGTGTTCTCAGGCTTCATTCCCTGCCCTGCTGTGATGGAGCAGGCGGCTTGTACTTCACCGGCGAGAAACATCTGTCGCGAGGGATGCGGTTTACTCGCTCGCAATCCGATCTCTGCCGGAATAGCGCCATGTTGCTGGTTGTCGAAGAGTGTGCATGAGGTTCCGATCGACGTGACCCAGGAAGAAAAGGATTGGAGTGTTCCGATGAGTGCAGCAAGAGCGACAAGCATTCGCAACAGATTTGTCCGTGTCGTGATTGGGGGCGTTCTGGTTTTCGCGGGATCTTCGGGAATTGGAGTCCTGAGCAGCGCTTTGCGCCTGCCGCTGGAGTTCGGCCTCTCTGTTGCGCATGCCCAAATCCGTTCCATCGGCAATGTCTGTAACTGGGATTCAGTGGACTGGGATCAAATGAGTAACGCTGAGCAGCGGGCGTGGGAAACACTCGGATGGATCCGCGAACTCTGGCAGTCGAACAATTCGAATGCAGTGCCGACGTCTTCCGAGGACTGGTCGCACTTAAGCCTCGATGAGAAGAGTGCCGCCGAGGCGCTTGGCTATAACGCCGAATCCTGGGAGCAGACTTGTCCGCCCTCGCAGTAGATCGCGATAGGGGCGAAGAGGGATCCCGAAGCGATCCGCCTAAGATACCGTTGATTGGCCCCACCGCACTTCCCAGAGTGCGGTGGAAAACGCGGTTCAGGAGGGCTGGAAGTGAAAGATCCTGAGGACATCGGCAGGGCGCCCGATTTCCAGTTGAGGCGCTCACCCGGCTTGGTAACCGGTACGAGATTATCGGTGCCGATGTTCTTGCCTCAATCTTCGGATCGAGTTCGACCGGCCAAGAGTGGACTTGGCATCGTGTACGCCTTCCTTGGGTTCACCTGCATTTGCCGGGCCACACAATTTTCACCACCTGCTCGCCTAGCTTGTTCTTTAGCTAACTGCGCTATTGGCTACCCTCGCCAATATCCGAGCCTCACACCCTCGCGGTGCCATGGCATGAACGGACTCTTCACGCTCGACTCTGTTGCGACGAACGCACGAATTTGCCCAGTATATCGCGGAACGCTACCGCGAGAAGCTGGCCGAGCCAGGCATCAAGGGGTCGATGGAATGACCCGGCAACCCGTATGATAGCGTCAACAGCTTCATGAAGACGCCGAAGGCGAAGTCGATCTACCGGATGGCCACCAGATCCTTGCCGCCGCTGACCTGCCCAGGTTCATCGAGGAAGTCTGCAATAGCAAATGCCTGCATTCGGCGCTCGAATATCCGAGTCCAGCGTAGTTTGAGCAGCAGCACGTATGCCAGAGAGTCAAAACTCCAGCCTGACGGCCTTCACCCTACGGGGGGTCACTCCGTCCGGTGGGCTTCGGTGGCGAAATCAGTCACAGAGCCACCGCATTGCGTGTTCAAGACTGTATTCTCTGTGTCGATCAAGGAGCACTAGGCAGAAATAGAATCCGATTATGAAAGACCAGGCCAGGATGAGCGAAGTCTGCAAGCTCGTCATCACGCCGTAATATTCGGTCGGGTCGCGCTCTCCTCGCCAGGTCGCGAGGATCCACATTGGCCAGATGCTGGCAGCAATATGCACAATATAGGTCGTCAACGAAAAATAGCTGTAACG
>JASHVY010000232.1 GCA_030044345.1 Acetobacteraceae bacterium
ACTTCCTTCACGGGCACGGCCGAAGCGGCGAGCGCGGCCGCGGTTCCCCCGGTCGAGAGGATCTCGATCCCGCGGGCCGCGAGCGCGGTGGCGAAAGGAACGAGCCCGGTCTTGTCGGAGACCGAAAGGAGGGCGCGGCGGATCGGCATCGGATCGGTCATGCGGACACTCGCGGGGGGCTGCCGGGGTGGCGGATAGACGGAAATCGCCACACGGTCCAGGTTGCGGAGAAAGCATGTTCGCCGCTGAAGCAACGATCGAGATCGGGGATTGACGAAGTGCCGATCGACCATGAAACCCTGTGCAACTTTCCGATTCCGGAGGTGCGCCAAAGGTTTGGCACACGCGATACGATCTTCTACGCACTCTCGATCGGGCTCGGCCAGGACCCGATGGACCCGCGCCAGCTCGATTTCGTCGATCATCGCCGCCGGCTCCAGGCGATGCCGAGCATGGCCGTGGTGCTCGGCCATCCCGGCTTCTGGCTCGCCGATCCCGCGACAACGGTGGACGCGGTGCGGCTCGTGCATGGCGAGCAGGGACTCCGCATCCATCATCCGCTTCCCGTGGCGGGGGAAATTCTCGGGCGGACGCGGGTGCGCGGGCTGATCGACAAGGGGCCGGGGGCGGCAGCGCTCCTCTACACCGAGAAGGAGGTGATCGAGGTGGAGACGGGAAGGCTCCTCGCCACCAGCACGAGCACCATCGTCCTGCGCGGCCAGGGCGGCTTCGGCGGTCCCGCCGGCCCGGTGAAGCCCATCCCCCCGGCACCTTCCGGCGCTCCCGACCTCCAGGCGGAATTTGCGACGCGCCCGGAACAGGCGCTCTATTATCGCCTCAACGGTGATGACAACCCGCTCCACGCCGATCCCGCCGTGGCCGCGAAGGCCGGATATCCCCGTCCGATCCTGCACGGGCTTTGCACGCTGGGGGTCGTCTGCCACGCCCTCATCGCCCGGCTCGCCGACTATGATGCCGCCCGCCTCCGGGCGCTCGATCTTCGCTTCTCCGCGCCGGTCTTCCCGGGCGAGACGATCCGCACCGAGATCTGGCGCTCCGGTGCCTTTCAGGCGCGGGTGGTCGAGCGGGACGTGCTCGTCGTGACCAACGGACAAGCGGAATTTGCTCCCCCCAAGAACCAAGAGTCTGAGCCAAGAGTCATGAGCCGAGACCCATGATCGACAAGTTCGTTACGAGCATGGAAGAGGCGATGGCGGGCATCCGGGATGGCGCGGTCGTTCTGCTCGGTGGCTTCGGCATGGTCGGCCAACCCGATGCGCTGATCGACGGGCTGATCGCCCAGGGGGCGAAGGACCTGACCGTGGTCGCCAACAATGCCGGCACCGGCCACACCGGGCTCGCCCGGCTGATGGAGCTTGGCCGGGTCCGGCGGGTCATCTGCAGTTTTCCGCGAAGTGCCGGCTCGGTCGTCTTCGAGGCGCTTTATTCCGCCGGACAGATCGAGCTCGAGATCGTGCCGCAAGGCACGCTCGCCGAGCGGATGCGCGCCGCCGGCGCCGGAATCCCTGCCTTCTTCACGCCGACGGGCGCGGGCACTCGCCTCGCCGAGGGCAAGGAGACGCGTGAATTCGATGGCCGCACCCATGTGCTCGAAAATGCGCTTCCCGGCGATGTGGCGCTGATCGAGGCTTGGCGCGCGGACCGGTTCGGCAACCTCACCTTTCGGGAATCGGCGCGGAACTTCAACCCGATCATGGCCATGGCGGCGAGGCTCACGATCGTCCAGACCCAGCATGCGGTCTTCGCCGGGGGTCTTCACCCGGAGGTGATCGTCACACCCGGGATCTTCGTCGACCGGGTGCTGCACGTGCCTTACGCCATGCCCGTGGAGAAGGGAGGAGAGAATGCCTGATACGGCACCCCTCAGCGTTATGGCGCTCAACCGCCACGGCATCGCCGCGCGCATCGCGCGCGACATTCCGGAGGGCTGGTACGTCAATCTCGGCATCGGCATCCCGACACTGGTGGCCGAGCATGTCCCGGCCGAGCGCGAGGTGATCTTCCACTCCGAGAACGGCGTGCTTGGGGTTGGCCCCTCGCCGCCCTCTGGCGCGGTCGATCCCTGGCTGATCAATGCCGGCAAGCAGCCCGTGACCCTGCGGCCGGGCGGCTCCTATGTCCATCATGCGGACAGTTTCGCGATCATCCGCGGCGGCCATCTCGATCTTTGTGTTCTTGGTGCCTTCGAGGTGGCGGAGAACGGGGACATCGCCAACTGGGCGACGAAGAAGAATGACGCGGCGGCGGCCGTCGGCGGGGCGATGGATCTCGCCGCGGGTGCCCGGCGGCTCTGGGTGGCGATGGAACATACGACGAAGGACGGAATGCCGCGGCTCGTCGCGCGCTGCACCTATCCGCTCACTGCGCAAGGTGTCGTCAAGCGTGTCTATACGAACCTTGCCGTGCTCGATGTCACGCCGCGCGGCTTCGTGGTGGTCGAGATGGTGCGCGGGCTCGATTTCGAATCGTTGCAAGCGCAAACCGATGCCCGGCTTCACCAGGCGGCGTAGGGCCGTTATGGCGGCGCAGCCAGCCCCGATGCTGACAATCCCAGCAATGACGCCGTGTGGCGCGCGATCATCCGTTCCTCGTCGGTCGGCACGACCCACGCTTCGAGGCGCGAGGTCTCGGCGCTGATCCGCCCCTCGCCCGCGTGGTTGCGCGCCTCGTCGAGCACGAGCCCGAGCCACCCGCAGCCCGCGGCAACCTCGGCGCGCGTCGCCTTGTCGTTTTCGCCGATCCCGGCGGTGAAGACGAGCCCGTCGAGCCCGCCGAGTGAAGCGGCAAGCGAACCGATTTCACGCACGATCCGATAGACGAAAAGCGCGATCGCCTCATGTGCCGCTTGTTCCTGCGAGGCGCGCAAAGTGCGCATGTCGGAGGAGATGCCGGAGACGCCGAGCAGCCCCGACTTTCGATAGATCAGGTCCTCGAGCGCACGCGCATCCATCCCATGGGTGTCCATGAGATAAAGAAGCACGCCCGGATCGATGGCGCCGCAGCGCGTGCCCATCACCAGCCCTTCGACCGCGGTGAAGCCCATCGTGTTCGCGACACTCCGCCCGTTCCGGACGGCGCAGAGGCTCGCCCCATTGCCGAGATGAGCAAGGACGAGGCGCCGCTCCGCAAGGTGCGGGGCGATCTCGCGCAGGCGCGAGACGATATATTCGTAGGAAATGCCGTGAAACCCATAGCGCCGCACACCCTCCTCGCTTAGCGCGCGGGGGATTGCGAATGCCTGCGCCACCGGGGCCTGACTGCGATGGAATCCGGTGTCGAAACAGGCGACCTGGGGCAGGTCCGGCGCATGCGCCGCGAGCGCACGGATCGGCGCGAGATTGTGCGGCTGATGCAGTGGTGCGAGGGGCTCAAGCTTGGCAAGCGCGGCCAGCACTTCCGAATCGATCCGGACCGGCGCGGCATATTCGGTGCCGCCATGCACGACGCGATGCCCGGCCGCCGCGAGGCGCTGACCGTGGAGCAAATCCTTTCCCAGCCGGGAGATTTCGCGCGTTGCGCCGTCATGATCGAGGTCCGCCGGCAAGGTCCGGGCGACGATCTTCTTTCCTGCCGCGTCATGGACCGCGAGCTCGGGGGCAAGACCGATCTTCTCGATCTCTCCGCGGAAGAGGAGCGATTCCAGAGGTTCCACGCCATAGAGCGCGAATTTGATGCTCGATGAACCGGCATTGAAAACGAGAATGCAATCGGACATCGGGGGCGTCATGCGACGATATGAACGCCGCCGTCCACATAGACGGTCTCGCCCGTGATGCGCTGCGCATAGGAGGTCGCGAGATAAACGCAGGTGGCCCCGACATCCATGATATCGATCGGCTCACCGATGGGAGCCTTCTGCGCCGCTTCGTTGAGCAGCAGCTCGAAATGCTTGAGCCCGGACGCGGCGCGTGTCTTCAAGGGGCCGGGAGAGATCGCATTGACGCGAATGCGCCGCGGCCCGAGCTCATAGGCGAGATAGCGGCACGAGGCTTCAAGCGCCGCCTTCACCGGTCCCATCATATTGTAGTTCGGCACGACACGATTGGCCCCGTAATAGCTCATCGCGAACATCGCCCCGCCTTCGCTCATCAGCGGTGCCGCGAGTCTCGCCATGCGGATGAAGGAGTGGCAGGAGATGTCCATGGCTGTCGCGAAGCCCTCGACCGAGCAGTCGATCAGGCCGCCTTGCAGATCGGCCTTCGGCGCAAAGGCGATGGAGTGGACGAGGATATGGAGCTTTCCCCACCCGCTCCGGATCCGCTCGAAAAGAGCTTCCAGGGCGCCGGGCTCGGTGACATCGAGCGCCCCGGTGATCGGTGCGGCGAGCTCTTCGGCCAGCGGCTCGACATAGGGGCGCGCCTTCTCGTTGAGCCAGGTCACGGCAAGCTCCGCGCCGGCCATGCGGAATGCCTTGGCGCAACCATAGGCAATCGAATGCTCGTTGGCGATGCCGACGACGAGCGCCTTGCGCCCGGCCAGGACGGGATGGAAGCTTTCGCTCATGCGGGAGTCCTCACGGCAAGGCTGCGGCCACGCGGGTCTGTCGCGCATGCACGAGAAGGCTCGCGACAGCGCAGGAGGCGAGCCGGGTGAGCAGCGAATCCGCGCGGCTTGTCAGGATGATCGGCACGCGCGCGCCGAGCACGATGCCCGCAGCGTCGGCGCCGGCGAGGAAGGAAAGGCTCTTGGCCAGCATATTTCCCGCTTCGAGGTCCGGCACCACGAGCACATTGGCCCGCCCTGCGACCGGCGAGACAATGCGCTTGATTTCCGCGGCCTCGGGGTCGATCGCATTGTCGAGCGCGAGCGGACCGTCCAGCACCGCGCCGGTGATCTGCCCCCGCTCGGCCATCTTGCAGAGCGCCGCCGCCTCGATCGTCGAAGGCACTTTCGCGGTGACCGTCTCCATCGCGCTCAGGATCGCGACACGCACCTCGGGAAACCGCATCGCGCGGGCAAGATCGATGGCGTTCTGCACGATATCGACCTTTTCATCCAATGTCGGAACGATGTTCACGGCGGCATCGGTGATGATGAGCGGGTCCGGATGGTTGGGCACGTCCATGATGAAGCAATGGCTGATGCGGCGCTCCGTCCGGATTCCGCCTTCCCGCGCCACCACCGCGCCCATCAGCTCATCCGTGTGCAGGCTTCCCTTCATCAGCGCCTGCGCGCGCCCCTTGACGACCTCCGCCACCCCCTTCGCCGCCGAATCATGGCTGTAGGCGGCATCGACGATCTCGAAGGCATCGATATCGAGCGCGGCGCCCGCCGCGACCCGGCGGATGCGCTCCGCCGGTCCGACCAGGATCGGCACGATCAGGCCGAGCCGAGCCGCTTCCGCCGCCCCCTGCAGGGAGGCATCATCGCAGGGATGCACGACCGCCGTTCTTGCCGGCGGCATCTGCCGCGCCGCCTCCACCAGCCGTTCATATTTCTCGTGCCGCCGGAGCGGCATCTCGGGGCGCGCATCGGGCATCGGCTGAATCCCCCTCGCAGATTGGATCCTTGGTCGATCGGGCCCTTTTCGCGCCCATCGCTTTTCAGATAACTCCCCTTGCCGGCCTCATTGTGCCTGCTTCGGCCGCCCGATCGATATGATAAAACCATGATCCACCCGCCGTGCCGGGCGGACATTGACGTCGATCAAGCCGCGCCTGGTTCGATCCAGCCGATATTCCCGTCCGGCCGCCGATAGATGACATTGAGCGTGCCCGTCTTGCTGTTGCGGAACATAAGGACCTGCTGGTCCGCAAGATCGAGCCGCATCACCGCGTCGCCCACCGAGAGCCGGGCGATCTCCGTCGCCGATTCGGCGATCACGGCAGCATAGGGACCCGTCTCGGCGTTGCCCGCCGCCACTGCCGACGACGCCTGCTCCTCCTGAGAGAGGATATATTGGCGGGCCGTCTCGGGACGCTCGCGGTTCGCGAGGTCACGCGCATGTTCGTTGACGCGTCGGCGATAGCGCCTCAGCCGCTTGGCGATGTGCTCGGCTGCATCGTCGAAGGCGGCATGCGCGTCCTGCGCCTCGCCTTCGGCGCGCAGCACGAGGTCCCGGCCGGCGTGCAGATTGATATCACAGGTGAAGAAATTGCGGGCGCGTCCAAACGTCACCGCCGCGTCCAGCGCATGGTCGAAATATTTGCGCGTGATCCGGTCGAGGTTCTCCGAGACATGCGTCCTGAGCGCGTCCGAGAGATCGAGCTGCTTGCCGGAAATGGTGATCTGCATGGCTTCCCTCACGCCGGTGCCATCTTTTCCCGGCGCCGTTGCACCGAGCTTGGAATGCGCAGGGCTTCGCGATATTTGGCCACGGTTCGGCGTGCGATGTCCACTCCTTCGCGCCTGAGCATGGTGACGATCGCATCGTCCGAAAGAACGGAGTCCGGTGCCTCTCCCTCCACCAGGACACGGATCCGCTGGCGAACGGCCTCGGCGCTGTGCGCCTCTCCATCCACCCCGGCGATCGCGGTGGTGAAGAAATATTTGAGCTCGAAGATTCCGCGCGGGGTCGCGATATATTTGTTCGCCGTCACCCGGCTCACCGTGCTCTCGTGCATCTCCACCATTTCCGCCACGTCGCGCAGGATGAGCGGACGGAGATGGCCGATGCCGTGCTCGAAGAATCCGTTCTGGCGGCGCACGATCTCGGCCGCGACCTTGAGAATCGTTTCGGCGCGCTGCTCGAGCGAGCGCACCAGCCAGTTGGCGGCGGCCAGGCGCTCGGCGAGGAACGAGCGTTCAGCGCCGCGCGCACCGATGCTGATGCGCGCATGAAAAGCGTGATTGATGAGCACGCGCGGCAGTGTGTCCGGGTTGAGCTCGAGGCGGAAGCCACCGCCCTCCTCGCGGCGCATCAGGATGTCGGGCACGAGCGGCGCCAGCGGCTCGGTATCGAAACGGGTGCCCGGCTTCGGGTCGAGCCGGCGCAGCTCGGCCACCATGTCCGCGAGATCCTCGGCATCGACACCGCAAATCTCCCGGAGCTCCTGCATCTCCCGCCGGGCGAGAAGATCGAGATGGTCGAGCAAGGCGGCCATCGCCGGGTCGAGCCGGTTGCGTTCGGCGAGCTGCGCGGCGAGGCATTCGCGCAGGTCGCAGGCGAAGCAGCCCACCGGATCGAATTGCAGCATGCGCATGCGCACGCGCTCGATCTCCTCGAGCGGGGCGCCGAGCGCCGCCGCGAGCGCGGCGGGCTCGGCGGAGAGCCGCCCCGCCGGATCGAGGAGGGCGATCAGATGGGCTCCGATCAGCCGCTCACTCGGTTTTTCGAAGGCGAGCCGGAGCTGTTCGGAGAGATATTCCCGGAGCGACCGCGGCCCCTCCGCCACGTTCTCGATCCCGCGCTCGTCCGGCTCGAAGGACGCGCCATTCCGGCCGGCCCCATCCGCCGGGCCGCCCGCATCATAGGTTTCAGCGTGCTCGGCATCGAGCGGGGCCGTCTCCGGCGCCGGCAGAGCTTCCGAGCTCACCAGCGCCGCCGCATCCGCCTCCGGCGGCAACGAATCCGCGCGCTGGTCGAGTGCGGGGATGTCGACTTGCGTGTCGCCGCCGGCCCCATCCTGCCCCTCGTCGCGCTCGAGCAGCGGGTTGCGCTCCAGCTCTTCCGACACGTAGGTGGCGAGGTCGAGATTCGAAAGCTGCAGAAGCTTGATCGCCTGGCGCAACTGGGGGGTCATCACCAGCGTGGTGGACTGGCGGATCTCCAGGCGCGGTCCGATTGTCATGGCCGCAAGCTAGAGCGGATCGCGATGAGCCGGAATCGGCCGATCGCGCGAAGATGCTCGCAAAACAAATAGATAGAGCAATGTGCGCGGGTCCATGGAAGCACGCACCGCTCTAATGTTCCGCGAGATCGATATGGGTTTTGGTGGAATCGCGAAGCGATCCACCAAAACCATGTCGATCCAGCGATTCAGGCATCACGCCCTCGTCCAGCGAAAATAGTTCGCGAACATTACCAGCGACCATGGTCCGGCGATACTATAGGCTGAACCTTTCCCCGAGGTAGAAGCGGCGCACGTCGGCGTGCGAAACCACCTCCTCCGGCTCTCCATGCATCAGGACCTCACCGTCATGGAGGATGTAGGCGCGGTCCACGATCTCCAGCGTTTCCCGCACATTGTGATCGGTGATCAGAACGCCGATTCCACGGAGCTTCAGATGCGAAACGAGGTCGCGGATCTCGCCGAGCGCGATCGGATCGATGCCGGCGAGCGGCTCGTCGAGCAGGATGTAGCTCGGCTGGCTCGCCAGCGCCCGCGCGATCTCGAGCCGCCTTCGCTCGCCGCCCGAGAGAGCGAGCGAAGGCGTACGCCTGAGATGCGTGATCCCGAATTCGGAAAGCAGGGCCTCCAGCATCTGCTCGCGCCGGTCGGCATAAGGCTCGGAAACTTCGAGAACCGCGCGGATATTCTGCTCGACATTGAGGCCGCGGAAAATGCTCGCCTCCTGCGGCAGATAGCCGATGCCGAGCCGTGCCCTCCGATACATCGGCAGCGTCGTGATATCCGCGCCGTCGAGCGTGATGGTTCCGGTATCCGGCGGCACCAGCCCGACGATCATGTAGAAGGTCGTCGTCTTGCCGGCACCGTTCGGGCCAAGCAGCCCGACCGCTTCGCCGCGCGTCAGACGGATATTCACGTTGCGGACCACGGGGCGGCGGCGGAACCGCTTGCCGAGCCCCTGGGCGACGAGCCCTCCATCGCCGGGGAGGAGACGGAAGCGATCGCTCATGGATGCGCCCCTAAGGACTGATTCCCCGGAGGCTGATTCCCCGATGACTGCTTGCCGGCGGGCTGCTTGCCGGCCGGCTGGTTCCCCCCTGGCTGATTCCCCCCTTGCTGATTCACGGTGTTTGGCACGACCAGTCCCTGCACCCTCTCGCCGGGCGCCGAGAGCAGCTCGGCCTGACCGGTCTTCATGTCGACGACCCCGCGCGCGCCATTGAGCTGGTTCTGCCCGCGCGTGATCCGGACATCGCCGAGAATGAGCGCGATCCCGCTCGACGGCACATAGACGCCGCGATCGCCGGTGATGGTGTCCGTCGCCGTCCGGATCGTGACATTGCCGAATGCCTCGACCCGCTTGATCTGGCCGGAGCTGGCCAGCGGGTCGGCAGCGTTCGATGCACCGGCCTGGCTCTGCGATGCCGTGCTTCCGGGCGCGTTTCCGGAGGCGTTTGCGGACCCGTTTGCGGATGCCGGCGCGGGCGTGGTGTACGCGACCAGCGTATCCGCCGTGAGCCGCCGCCCGTCATTGGTGACGACGACGGCATCGCCGCGCGCCACGGCCATGTGCTTGTCAGGCCAGTATTCGACATCGTCGCGGGCGGTCAGAACGTCATTGGGCGTGGTCAGCTTGAGATGGCCGCCGGTCAGCACGAGCACCGCCTGGTCGAGGTCATAGACCGCATGATCGGCGAAAGCCTGATCGGTCGCTGTGAAGATGTGCACATGGCCAACCGCTTCCAGCCGGTAGATCTGCTGCCCGCCGGTATCGGCCGACCCGGCCGTGGTGGCCGCGCTCGCGGGCTGAACCTGGGCAGGCGCGGAAGCCGCGCCAGGCTTCGGCCGGTAATGGGCGATGAGCTCGTCGGCGGTGACCGTCACCGCCCCACGCACGGCCTGGGCGCTGCCCTGCGCGATCACCACCTGCTGGTTCTGCCGCCACTCGATCCCGCCGAGCGAGGTGATGGTGATCGGCCCGCCTTGCGAAAGATCGAGCGGCTGCGCCATCGCCATCCTTGTGCCGAGGATGAGCGCAAGGAGGGGCAGGAGAGCGGCCCATCGCCTCATTGCTCCGCCGCCTTCTGAGCCTTCCCGTTCAGCACGAGCCGCGCGGGACCGCCGAACTGGATGATCGCCCCGCCATCGAGCAGGGTATAGCCCATGGCATCGAGTGTTCCGAACGGCCCTTCGGCGCTCACCGGCACACCGCTCGCCGCCGCGTTGCCGGCAAGATCGATCGTGGTGCTTGCCGAACGGAGGGTCGTCCCATCGTCCCGATAGAGCGTGACACCCCCGGAAAGGTCGAGCTGGCGGCTCTTCTGGCCATAAACGCCCCGCGGCGCCGAGAGCATGACCCAGGAACCGGAATGCAGCGTGATATCGCCCTTGGGGTCCCTCAGATCGACGTGGTCGGGCCCCGTCTGCACGGCGGAGGCGGCGGTGACGGTATAGGGCTCGCCCTTCTGGTCGACACTGCCATAGCGCGCATCGATGAGCTTTCCGCCGGCGCCGCGTGTGGCCTGATCGATATGGAAGCTCACGCGCTGGCCCGCGACCCCGCTCTCGAAGTCGGGCCAGAGCGCCACGGAGGCAAGCAATGCAAGGCCGAAGAGCGGCAGGACGCGCTTGGCCCAGCGCACTGCGAACCGTCGGCGCGCAAGGCTTCCGGGCGTGGGCATCGGGCGGGCGCGGGCGAGCCCGAGCAGATGGATCCGGCCGAACTCTCGCGGCGCCGCTGCCGGCGGCCGCTTGCCTATGGGCGCCTCGATATCCGCCACTAGACCACTCCGGCCCGCAACAGATCGTGCACGTGCACAAGGCCGAGGACCTCATTTCCGTCATTCACCACAAAGAGGGTGGTGATCGGCCGCAGCCCCGCGTTCATCTCGTGCAGCGCCTCCGCGGCGAGCGCGTCAGGGTGGATCGTCCGCGGATTCGGGGTCATCACCTCGCCCGCGCGCCGGGAAAGCAGGTTCGGGCCCATGGCGCGGCGCAGATCACCGTCTGTGATGATGCCGGCAAGCTGCCCATTGGGTGTCACGACACCGAGGCAGCCGAAGGATTTCTTCGTCATCACCAGCAGCGCCTGGTCCATCGGCAGCTCGGGCGGGACGAGCGGCAGGCTCTCGCCCACATGCATCACCTCGCGCACCCGCCGCAGCCCGGCGCCGAGACGCCCGCCGGGATGGAACTGGCGGAAATCGCTCGCCGTGAAGCCGCGGCGCTTGAGCAGCGCCACCGCCAAAGCATCGCCCAGGGCCATCTGCATGGTGGTGGAGGTGGTAGGTGTGAGGCCCATCGGGCAGGCCTCCGGCGCCGCCGGCAGAAGCAGCACCACGTCGGCCGCCATGGCCAGCGCCGAACCCACCCGCGCCGTGATCGCGATCAGCGGCAGGGCAAAACGGCGCATATGCGCGACGAGATCGGCAAGCTCAGCAGTTTCGCCGGAGTTGGAGAGCGCCAGCACCGCGTCCCCCTCGACGATCATGCCGAGATCGCCGTGCGAGG
>JASHVY010000233.1 GCA_030044345.1 Acetobacteraceae bacterium
TCCTCGAGCGAAGGATCGAGGCTTCCGAGCATCGCCTGCACCGGCCGCCTTGCGAGGGCGAAGAAGCGCATGAGATAGGCGATGAGCAGGATCGCGAAGGTATCGTAGAGGGAAAAGCCGAGGATCGGCCTGAGGAAGAGCAGGATGCAGCCGATCCCGAGCGCGCTGCCGGGCAGGACATAGGGGATCTCGGCCGCGGCGAGGGAGAGCCGGACCAGCCGGCTGCCCCCTCGGGCACTCCCTTGGGCACGGTGAGCGCCGAGGGCGGCGAGGAAGACGAGCATTGTGGCGGCGAGCAGGGCGAGCAGGGCGGAGTTGAGGAAGGCGCGCCGCGTCGCCGGCTCGACGAACAGCACCGCGCGGAAATGTGCCAGCGTGATTGTGGCGAGGCCGAAATTCTGGCCATAGGCACGCGTGGCCGCGGCGGCGGTGAGCGAGACGAGCGGAAGAAAAAGCAGGATGGCAAGAACGAGCCAGCAGAGCGCTTCGGCCGGAATTCGCCAGGCGCCGAGCGCGAAGGGCGGGGTGGAGCGACGCGCGCCCGTGAGCGCGGTGCCGGGGGCGAGGCCCTGTTCGGCGGCCACGGCCGCCAGCGCGATGAGGCCGAGCAGGAGCGAGAGAATTGTGATGCTGCCAAGCTCGTCCGGCCCGAAGCCCGAGAGAAGCTGGAAGATGAGTGTCGTCAGCATGAGGTAATGTCCGGGGATTCCGAGCAGCGCCGGGGTTGCGAAATTGCCGATGCCGGCCGCGAAGGCGCCGGAAAGCCCGGCGGCGAAGGAGGGCAGGGCGAGCGGGAGGAGAATGCGCCTGAGCGTTTGCCCGGGGCTCGCGCCGGACGCGGCGGCCGCCTCGGGGATCACGGCGGGGATGGCGCGCAGGCCCGATGAGACGATGAGGAAGACGATGGGCGCATGCTCGATCCCCATCAGGAAGATGATGCCGCCAGGCCCATAGAGCGGGAGCGGCGTGCCCGGGCGCGGGGCAAGGCCGAGAGGGCCGAGCACGGGGCTCGCAGGGCCGGTGAGCGCGATCCAGGCGATGACGCTGACCTGCGCGGGAATGATCATCAGGAGAAGGAAGAGAAAGGAGAGCGTGCGCCGGCGTGGCAGGTCCGTGAGCCCGGCGAGCAGGGCGAAGCCGCCGCCGAGAAGCTCGGCCCAAAGCGCGCTCGCCCCGCCGGCGATCAGCGTGTTGCGGATGGCGCGCAGAGACGCGGGCGAGGCGAGGAGATGCCGCCAAGCCCCGGGCTCGGCCGTGCTCGCGGCGAGCAGCGCGGCGGGCACTGCGAGCCCGAGCAGGAGAAGGATGGGCGTGAGCGCGATCGTCGCGGCGCGCTCGGCCGGATCGTTCACGCTATCCGCCGAAAGCGTCGGAAAAATTTTCCTCGATCGCGCGGCGATGGGCGAGGACCGTGGCGATATCCAGCGGCAGAAGATGGATTTCCGACATCGGCGGATAGGAGGGCGGCGGGGCGATGCCGCGCCGGGCGGGAAGGAAGCCTTGCCGCGCCGCCAGTTCCTGCCCGCGCACCGAGAGCAGGAAGGCCACGAAAGCCCGCGCGGCCGCCGGATTTTTCGCGGTCTTCAGGATCGCCACCGGCTCGGTGACCACGGGCACGCCTTCCTTCGGGAAGACGAAGCCGACGGGAGAGCCCTGCTTCTTCGCGGCGAGCGCCATGAAATCGACCAGCAGGCCGAACATTTTTTCTCCGCCCGCGACCGCGGCGAGAACCCCGCCATTGCCGGAGACGGCGCTGGCGCCATTGCCGGCGAGGCGGGTGAGATAGTCCGGACCGAGCTTCGCATCCTGGGCGAAGGCGCCGGCCGTGATCAGCGCCGCCCCGGAATAGAGCGGGCTCGGCAGCACGACCTCACCTTTGGCGGCCGGCCTCAGGAGGTCGGACCAGGATCGGGGAATGAAGGGCGCCTTCGTGTTGTAGATGATGCCGGTGGTGATGAGCTTGGTCCCGAACCAGGTCCGGTCCGGGTCATAGAGCGATTGGGGAAAGGCGGAGACATCCACCGCCGGATCGGGCGCGAGGCGTCCCTGCTGCCTCAGACGCTCCATGCTCGTCGCATCCGCGATCAGCAGCACGTCCGGCTGCGGGCGGCCGGCCAGGAATTCAGCCGCGAGCTTATTCATCACCTGGGTCGTGCCCGAGCGGAACACGATGACGGTGACCGCGGGATCGGCGGCGCGGAAGGCGGCGACGGTCCCGGCGGCGATGGCGTCCGGCTGCGAGGTGTAAAGGATGAGGCGTCCGGAAGGGCTGGCGGCCCGGACCGGAAGAGCCGCGAGAAGGGTCGGGAGGAGAAGGAAAAGGGCGGCGGTCGCGCGCTTCATGGGCCAAGCTTGCCGGGCAATGGCGGGCAAGGGAATGCGGGGAAGGAAAGTCGCAACGATTGCAGTCGGGGGCCAAGGCTCCTAGATCAGAAAAATGCGTGCCGGGGACAGCGGCGGGGGGAGATGCATTTCCTGTCATCCGGCGCGGGGCGCATGTTTTGCCGGAACCGGCCGGCGGAGCTTGTCGATGGTCGGGCCAAGGCCCGGGCCGCACGTGTCGTAGAAGGGTCTCTGCCCCGCCATGGAAGGAACGCAGCAGCCGGCGGAATTCCGATCGACGCGATCCGTCCGGACTTCGGCCGGAACCAAGATCCGGCGGGCGGTGCTGAGCCTTGCCCTGGTGCTCGTGGTCGCGGCCGGCCTCTATTACACCGTGCTTTCCGGGGTGGGGACCGTCACGACCGACGACGCCTATACGGACGGGCACCCGGTGGCGATGGCACCCCAGGTCGCCGGCAATGTGATCACGCTGCATGCCGGGGACAACCAGTTCGTCCATAAGGGCGATCTTCTGGCGGTGATCGACCCGCGCACCTACATTGCCGCGCGCGATCAGGCGGAGGCCGGGCTCAAGCTCGCCCGGAGCCAGCTCGCAAGCGCGGAGCAGGACCTGGCGATCGCCCGGACCTCCTACCCTGCCGGGCTTGCCGCGGCGAAGGCCGCGGCGGCGGCGGCGGCGGCGGATTATGCCCAGGCGGCGGAGAACGAGCACCGCCAGCTCGCCCTTCCGGTCGGGGCGACCAGCCAGCAGGCGCGTGACGACGCGGTGGATGCCGCGAACGCGGCGCGGGCGAAGCGCGATCAGGCGGAGGCTGCGGTGGCCGAGGCCAACGATGTCGAGGCGGAGATCGCCGCGGCGGAGGCGCTCGTGGCGGAGCGCAAGGCGGCCGTGGGGCAGGCCGAAGCCGTGCTCGAGCGGGCCGATGTCGATCTTTCCTATACGCGGGTGACCGCGCCCGATGATGGCTGGATCACCAATCGCGGCATCACGCTCGGCTCCTACGTCCAGCCGGGCACGACCATGTTCAACCTCGTCAAGACGCGGCCCTGGATCGTCGCCAATTTCAAGGAGACCCAGCTCGCCCATATCCGGCCGGGGCAGCGTGTCACGATCTCTGTCGATGCCTATCCGGACCTGCATCTCACCGGCCGCATCGACAGTATCCAGCAGGGCTCGGGCTCGGTCTTCAGTGCCTTTCCGGCCGAGAACGCGACCGGGAATTTCGTCAAGATCGTGCAGCGCGTGCCGGTGAAGATCGTCATCACCGGCGGGCTCGGGCCCGAGGACCCGCTGCCGCTCGGGCTCTCCGTGGAGCCGGTCGTGCATCTCAGATGAGCGATGCGCATGAGGCGGCGGATGCCGCCTGGCGGCCGCGGCACAATCCCTGGCTGATCACGGTGGTGGTGACGCTCGCCGCCTTCATGGAAATCCTCGACACCACCATCGTCAATGTCAGCCTGCCGTACATCGCCGGCAGCCTGTCCTCGAGCTACGACCAGGCGACCTGGACGCTCACCTCCTATCTCGTCGCCAACGGCATCGTGCTGCCGATCTCCGCCTGGATCGGCCGGGTGATCGGGCGCAAGCGCTATTTCCTGCTCTGCATCATCATGTTCTCGGTCTGCTCGTTCCTCTGCGGCAGCGCGGTCTCGCTCGGCGAGCTCGTCATCTTCCGCCTGATGCAGGGATTCTTCGGCGGTGGGTTGCAGCCGAACCAGCAGGCGATCGTGCTCGATGTCATGCCGCCTTCCATGCGCGGCCGCGCCTTCGGCGTGGTGGCGATCGCGGTGGTCTTCGCGCCGATCATCGGCCCTACGCTCGGCGGCT
>JASHVY010000234.1 GCA_030044345.1 Acetobacteraceae bacterium
CCGCGGCGAGGTGGTCGGCCTTGCCGGGCTGCTTGGTGCAGGACAGACGCAGCTGCTCGAGCGTCTTGCGGGGTTCTCTTATTCTACAAGCGTAGTCGCGGCCCGAGTCGGGGCGCTCCCTCGTTTACCCGTGAGCGTCTCTGAGGGGGTGGCGAATGCGATTTTCCTCATTCCAGACAACCGAGTACTTAAAGCGATGCTGACCGGCCTCGGTGTTGCCGAGAACATCGCGGCCGGCTCATTGCCGCTACTGTCGCGATGGGGGTTTATCAATACACCGAGTATGGCCACCTTCGCGCATGCCGTGATCGCAAGGCTTGGAATTTCCTGCACGGGACCATGGCAGACGGTTGCCAAGCTTTCCGGTGGAAATCAACAGAAGGTGGCATTCGGACGCTGGCTCGCACGAACGGGAACGGGGGCGCAAGCAGGCTCCGCCATATTCCTTCTCAATAACCCAACGGAAGGGATCGACGTCGGTGCCAAGGTCGAAATCTATACCCTGATTCGCCACTTTGCCGAGGAAGGTGCGGCAGTTCTGGTCAGCAGCACGGAGTTCGCCGAACTCGTGGCCCTGTGCGAGCGGGTCTATTGCATCCGCCATAATACTGTTGCGGCCTGCGTCAGCCGTTCCGAACTTTCCGAAGACCGACTGATGATTGAGGTAAACTAACGTCATGTTCGAAATGGGACGCGGCAAGGCCCGTATCGCGGTCCAGATGAATGAAAGCCCGCATATAAATCTCGGCGACTTCGCCGCCCGTTTTGGTACACTCGCTGCGGCGGTTGCGATCTTTCTCGTTTTTACTCTCATAACTCCACGTTTCGTCTCGGCCGTGAACGTCTCCAACGTCCTAGTACAGATTTCCGTGCTCACAATCATCTCTTCCGGCCTGACGATATCGGTGGCAAGCGGCGAATTCGATCTTTCCGTGGGCCAAGTGGCAGGCCTGTCAGGTGTACTCGTCGCGGGACTCCTTGTCTGGTCGAAGGCGTCGATTGCAACCGCCATCTTACTGCCGATCCTCGCCGGGCTGGTGATTGGTGTTGTGAACGGCCTGCTGGTCACCTGGCTTCGCATTCCGTCGCTGATCGCCACCCTCGCCATGGGACCAATCGCGCTCGGGTTGAACTATGGCTATGATGGCGGAGATTCGATCTACGCGTCTTTCCCACAGGGATTCTACTGGATCGCCACCGGCCGGCTGTTCGGCGTCGTCCCAGTGCCGGTCATGATCGCTCTCGTTGCTGTTGCCCTATTCTATGTGCTGCTGAACCGCACTCGATTGGGTCGGGCCCTGGTGGCGACCGGAGCGAACATTCAGGCAGCCAGGCTCTCGGGAATACGCGTCAATCATTGCCGAAGGGTCGCGCTTGCGCTTTCAGCTCTGGGCGCGGCGATGGGGGGCGTCATTCTGACCGCTCGTCTTGGTACGGGGCAACCTGGTGCAGGCGATCCCTATCTGATGGACAGCCTAACCGCTGTATTCCTGGGGATGACGGTGTTTCATCCTGGCCGCGCGACAATTCAAGGTACGCTCATCGGCGTGGTCATCATTGGCATGCTGGATAATGGGCTGAACCTGTTGGGAGCTCCTTTTTATATCCAAAATGACGTGCGCGGCATAGTCATGATCGCTGCCGTCAGCCTTGCCGTGCTGCAAGGCGAGATCCGGTTCTTTTGAAAACTCGACGAAGAGGGAAGAGCGTGCATGCGCGGTAGTGGGAAGGTAGCGTTGGTAACCGGGGCAAGCCGTGGAATCGGCAGAGCGATTGCCTATGCAATGGCTTCTGAAGGGTACGACCTGGCCCTGAATGACGTCGCCGGACAGAAGATTGCGCTTGATGGAATGCTGGCGGAGATGCAGGCCCTTGGTCGACATTTCCGGGCTTACTTTGCCGACGTGTCAATGGAAGACGAAGTCACCAGGATGGTGGAAGCCGCGCTTTCCTCTTTTGGACAGATCGATGTGTTGGTCAATAATGCCGGCATCCTAATCCCCGAGCCGGTCGACACCCTGGCTTCGTCAACATGGGACTCTGTGATGGACGTTAATGCAAAGGGGACATTTCTGGTCACTCGGGCAGTGCTGGCGGGAATGCGGGCCCGCCACTACGGACGCATCGTCAACATTGCTTCGATTGGGGGCAAGCATGGGGCTCCCGGCCAAGCGCATTACTCAGCGTCGAAGGCCGCGATCATGGGCTTTACGAGGGTGCTTGCACAGGAGGTGGGCATTGACGGGATTACCGCCAACTGCATCTGCCCGGGTATCATCGTTACTGATATGGGGCGAACCAATCTTGCCAATCAGGCAGAGAGGGAACGCTGGATAGGCATCACGGCGCTCCGCCGGCTTGGTCAGCCGGAGGACGTGGCTGGCCCGGTTTGCTTCCTCGCTTCCGATGAGGCTGCTTTTATTACTGGCCAAACGTTGAATGTATGCGGGGGAATCGTCCTGAGTTGAGATGCGACGAAAGTGCCGACCTCGTTTCAATGGACGGCTCGATATCTCGCTGCTGTGCGGAAAGCCGAATCTTGGATAAGCTGCATGAAAAGAAACTGCCCCAGCCAAAGACGTTTGCTGTAGGCCAAAAATGAATCGGAATCGACTGCATCGACAGGCTTTCCTCATTATTGTCCATCTTAAGTCGGCCACTTCGATAGATTCTTTGCCTTGGACGCAGTATATGACTTGTCGTTACAAGTTGAGATGCTATTCTTGCAGAGCAGATCTCAATGCTATCCACTCAACGTGATCGCAAGGGGAAATGTCGAATGGCTCTCAAAGTGGGCACGGCATTGACGTGAATGCCGCTACATCGAAGCCAATCGGTGGTGGTAAACTCTGTGCAACGACGCTTGCTGGATGCCAATCGCGGAGTTACCAACGCTCCATCACGTCTCATTTTCTCCGTCTTGTGGTCACAGATCGAGTGGCAGTCGTCCGTGCGGTCACAGATTGCAAGGTTACAAGCGTTGTCTCGTCTGGGTCGCGCGCAACCCTTGATTACTCCGGAGCGCCTCCCTTCCTCGCTCACGTGGCTGAGGATATCAGTCTTTGCGGATCGCAAGGGTATGTAGGGCCAAGAAAGTTCTTGGTAAATCGTGCTGCGACGTGGAGGGGATAGAATGGCCACGGTCGAGTTGCAACAAGTACGAAAGGTTTTCGACGGCGCTGAGGTCGTACGGGGAGTTGATCTCGAGATAGAGGATCGCGAATTTTTGGTTATCCTTGGTCCGTCTGGGTGCGGCAAAACGACTCTCTTACGAATGATTGCGGGACTCGAGTCGGTCAGTGCGGGCAGTATTTTGTTTGACGGCGTCCTCGTTA
The DNA here is from genome assembly GCA_030044345.1 of Acetobacteraceae bacterium. Lineage (GTDB taxonomy): Bacteria > Pseudomonadota > Alphaproteobacteria > Acetobacterales > Acetobacteraceae > JAKAWQ01. The sequence goes on from JASHVY010000234.1 coordinate 3,336, forward strand.
ACCACTTGCCGCCGCGCGCCCGCAACATTGCCATGGTTTTCCAGAACTACGCTCTTTATGCTCATATGAGTTGCTTTGACAATATTGCGTTCAATCTCCGCTTGCGGCGGATCCCTGCAGGGGCCATCCATGAGCAAGTGGAACGTGTTGCTACCTTGCTCAACCTGGTTCCCCTGCTGAGCCGTCGACCCTTCGCTCTCTCGGGTGGCCAGCGCCAGCGTGTTGCAATGGGCCGCGCGCTCGTGCGCGACCCCGATGTTTTTCTCTTCGACGAGCCGCTTTCCAACCTTGACGCCAAACTGCGCGTACAAATGCGCACTGAAATTCGGTCGATTCATCAACGCCTGAAGACGACCACAATCTATGTCACTCATGATCAAATTGAGGCGCTTGCCCTTGCCGATCGGGTAGTGGTCATGAGCGAAGGACAGATTGCTCAGATCGGCTCTCCACTCACGGTCTATGACCAACCCGCAAACCGTTTTGTAGCCAGCTTCCTGGGTTCACCCTCCATGAACTTTCTCATCGGAAAAATCGGAGCGGATGGTGTCGTGGCGGCCGGAGGAACAGTTCTTCCAATGCCGGGCGGAATACAGCCGGGGATCGGGCGCGAAATCACCTACGGCGTTCGACCAGAGGACGTCACGCTTGTCGCTGCGGGCGAGGGCAGCCCGGCCACTGTCGAGGTGGTGGAACCAACCGGAACTGGCGTCCAGATCTATACTCGCTTCGGCGGCGAGGCGTTATGTGTTGTCGTTGCTGGTCGACCTATATTCCGTCCCGGCGAAGTCGTGCATCTCCGCCCAGACGTAGGACGCGTTCACCTTTTCGATCCAGAAAGCGGAGAACGCATCAGTACATGATCGACGGCGTGGTTTCTATTCCTGCTCGATTCTATGGCGGAGCGCGATTGGGAAGCCGAGGAACGAGTGGCAACGATCTCTCTGATGTTTTGACGAGAGAACAGTCTGAGTCGACTGCTTAATCAAAGGGAGAGGAGGAAATGCAATGAAACGGTCTCTTGTAGCGCTGCTAGCGGCGTTTTTACTTGGATTTCCGGCATTTGCGTCTGCTCAGAACTACGACGCGGCCGTCGCCACCTCAGTTACTGATTACGCCGCCAAGGGATCCTTCACGGGTGTCACCCTGAATGTCGCCTGTCGACGATTGCCGGTCATCGATTTCATTACTTCACATCTCTCGGATTTCGAGAACTTCACTGGAGCAACAATACGGTTTACTGATTATCCGGAAAACGAACTGCGCTCTCATATCGTCTCTGACGCCGCAAATAAGGCAGCTGGTTTCCAAATTTATTGTCTTGACGATAACTATATACCACTGTTTGCAGGCAATCATTGGGTTCAACCTATCGATACAGCGATCAAGCCCGCCTACAAACTCGACGATCTGTTTGACAGCTTACGCGGCCTTTATTCGTGGAGCGGCCAGCTTTATGGCCTGCCGATCTACTCGGAAGTCACGATTCTCTATTACCGCAAGGACCTCTTTGCTGCCCATCATCTCAGCGTACCACAAACAATGACCGAACTGGAAAATGATGCGCGTATTCTCAATAATCCCCCGCGTACCTTCGGCATCGTGTTGCGTGGTCTACGCGGTGAGGGTATGAACGTCTACATCTGGACAGAGTGGCTGCGTTCTTACGGCGGGGATTTTCTTGGCCCGACCATGCATCCAATCTTCAATTCGCCGGAAGGCATTACCGCGACCGAACACTATGCTCATCTCATTCGTGCCTATGCGCCGCCAGGTTCAGGTGCCTGGGGCTGGCCACAGGCATCCTCGAGCTTCGCATCCGGCAGAGTGGCGATTTTTGTGGATTCGTCTGCTTTCTACCCCGTCTTCACCGACCCTAAACAATCATCCGTGGTGGGCAAGATCGGTTATGCGTTAGTCCCGGCTGGACCGAAAGGGAGGTTCCCAGCCAATTACTCGATCGGACTTGCGGTGCCGGCGACAGTGAAAGCGGGCTCCAACACGCAGGCCGCGGCGCTCGCATTCCTACAGTGGGCGACATCTCAGCAGATGGAATTTGCACGAACCGCCCATGATATCGGCAATGAGGACCGCAAGTCGGTTGCCAATTCCGCCCTGCTCAAGAGCAAGATAGCGGCTGACTACATTGCTGCCACGACCGGCTCACAGGCGATTACAAAGACCGAGTACAGGCCACTAATCGCCCAATGGCGAGAAATGGGCGACATTATCGGCGCCGAGTTGGAAAGTGTATTCACAGGAGGCAAATCGGCGAAGGCGGCCCTGGATGCGGCGGCAACGCAAGTAACAGCACGCTTCAAGGCGGAAGGGGTGCTCGGTACGAAGCGACCTTACGAAGAATTGTTCCCCACGAAGTAGAATGGCTGGCCGGCCGTCAGCGTGCACGGTCGGCCCCATCCTAACAGAAGGCGTCTAGGAGATCGGGGGGCAACTGGATGAGCTCGGCCCACAGGTTGACGATGAATGCGGCACTGGCACGGGTGCCGGCTCGCCCTGCACGTTGGTGGCAAACGCCTTGGATGCTACCGCTTCCAGGTTTCGTCGCGCTTGCTGTGCTCACTTTCCCGCCTTTCATCTATGCGCTTTACCTTTCTGTCGTCGACATCGACATTTCCGTACCGAACAGGCCGGTCCATTTCGTCGGATTACGCAACTATGCTGAGGTGCTGCTGAGCGCCGCTGGCCTGAACGCTCTTGGGGTTACACTACTTGTTTCTTTCGGAGCCACTTTGCTTGCGATCCTGGTCGGAATCGCCATGGCGCTACTTATCCACACATATGCTGGGCGCCTGGCCGGGCTTATCAGCGTGGTCGTACTCGTCCCTCTGGCGGTTTCACCAGTGGCAATGGCGCTCGTATTCAGCCTTATGTTGGATCCTCTCTACGGGCCCGTGCCGCAGGTCATCGCCCTTCTCGGCGGCCCGCTTATTTCGATCACAGGCTCAGCTCTTGGCGCACTTGTGACGGTCATCTTCATCCAAACCTGGCAGTGGTCGCCGCTGGCTGTCGTGCTCATTCTGGGAGGACTCAAGAGTCTGCCACTGGAA
>JASHVY010000025.1 GCA_030044345.1 Acetobacteraceae bacterium
GAAGCCCACGAACGTGTTGAGAACGATGAAGACGATGTTGAGATCATCGACCAGGAAGAGCGCGCTCGGTGCCGGGCGATGGATGAGGAGAAGAAGCGAGCCCGCGAAGCTCAGGAAGCTCGCGAGCCCGTTGATGCGCGCGGAAAGCCTATAGCCGGCGATGAGCGCGAGAAGGAAGGCGGCGGCGAGCGGCACGCCGAGCACGGCGATGAGCGCGATCATCGCCGCTCTCCGCGGAAGGATTCGAGGGCGGCGAGATCGACCGAGTCGAACCGCTCGCGGATGCGGAAGAGGTAGATGCCGATGACGATGAAGGCGATCAGCACCGAGAAGGCGACGCTGAGCTCGACGACGAGTGGCATGCCGCGCGCGCCCGCGGCGGCGAGGTCGATCCCGTTCTCGAGCGAGAGGAAGCCCGCGACCTGACCGAGCGCATTGCGCCTTGTGACCATGATGAGAAGCCCGATCAGCACGACGGAGAGCGCGAGCGCGATATCCTGCCGCGAGACCGGATCGGCCGCTGCCGTGACGGGCAGCATGACGCGGAGCGAAAGCGCGACGAGCGCCATGCCGGCGAACATGGTGAGCCCGATGCCGCCCACCGTCTCGACATTTCGGTGGATGCCGAGCCGCTCCACGATGCGGTCGAGCGCGCCCGGAATGACGAGCGCCTTGACGAGAAGCGCGATCGCGGCGGAGACGAAAAGCTCCGGCGCGGACTGGATATGCGCCTGCCAGGCCACCGCGAGGGCGAGGATGAAGCCGTGCAGGCGGAGCACATTGATGAGCGCGGTAAGCCGGTCCTGGTAGAGCAGGAGAAGGCTCGCCAGCACCATCAGGCCGGCGAGCATATGCGCGATATCGAAACCGAGCCCCATCGTCAGAGACTCCGCGAGACATAGAGAAGGAGGGTCGCGAGCAGGCCGAGCATGAGGCCGGCGCCGAGAAGCTCGGGCACGCGGAAGACGCGCATCTTGGCAAGCGAGACCTCGAAGATGCCGAGCAGGACCGCGGCGATGCCGAGCTTGGCGGCGTAGCTTGCCAGACCGAGCAGGAAGCCTGTGGCGCCCGTGCCGCCGAGGCCGAAAGGAAAGAAGATGCAGATGATGATCGAGATCATGAGAAGGAGCTTGAGCGCGGCGGCAAGCTCGATCATCGCCAGGTGGCGGCCGGAATATTCGAGCACCATCGCCTCATGCACCATGGTGAGCTCGAGATGGGTCGCGGGATTGTCGACCGGGATGCGCCCATTCTCGGCGAGGGCCACGATCCCGAGCGCGACGAGGGCGAGAGCGAAGGAGATGCGCAGGCCCAAGACCGGAGAGAGCATGAAGGCGGCGATCGAGGAAAGCTGGGTCGAGCCCGCGGTGATCGCGAGGGTCACGACGATCATCAGCATCGCGGGCTCGGCGAGCGAGGCGAACATCACCTCCCGGCTCGCGCCGATGCCGCCGAAGCTCGTGCCGATATCGAGCCCGGCGAGAGCGAGAACGAAGCGCGCGGAGCCGAGAAGTGCGGTGATGACGATGAGATCGCCGAGGCGGGCGAAAATGATGTGGGTGGAAAAGGTGGGAACCACCGACGCGGCCGCCCAGGTCAGGGCGAGGATGAGATAGGGCGCGGTGCGGAAGAGCCAGGAGGCGTTGTGCGCGAGCACGACCTCCTTGCCGAGCAGGCGGGCGAGCTGGCGATAGGGCTGGATGAGCGGCGGACCTTCCCGGCGCAGGAACCGCGCCTTGACCGCGCGGACGATCCCGACAAGGCCGGGCGCGGCCAGCAGGACGAACGCCATCTGCAGCGCCTCGATCGCGACCGCGCCCATCATTGAAGAAGTGCCAGCGAGAAAAGAAGCATGACGAGGGCGGCGAAGACGAAGAAGAGATAGCGGCGGATGGTGAGAAACTGGAGATGGTTGGCGGCCTCGGCGAGGCGCGCCACGGCGATGGCGACGGGATCGTAGAACATCTCCCAGAGCCGATCGTGCAGCACGTTCTTGATCTGCGCGGGCCCGGTCGCGCCGGGCGGCGGCATGCGCACGATGCTGGCGGCGCCGAAAAGGACGGGGCCGAAAACGCGGCGGATCGGCTCGGCGAAGCTGGTTGCCGTGTACTGCGTCACGGGGCGCGGATCCGGAAAGCCGCAATCCCAGGCCGGGGCGCGGCGCACCGCATGCGCGGCGAGATGGCGCGCGCCGGCAATCGCAAGAACCGTGACGGCCAGGATGAGAAGGAAGATCGCGGACCCGTCATAGGAGCTGCGGGCCGCGGCGACGGGAATGATGGTGCCCCAGGGAAGATGGCTTTGGGCGGGCATCGCCGCGCCGAGCAGCGCGCGGCTGACCGGGGCGAAGGCATTGATCACGGCAGCGGGGAAAATGCCGGCAAGGAAGCAGAGCACGGCGAGAATGCCCATGGCCGAAAGCGAGAAGCGATCGGTCTCGGCCGCTTCGGCGGCTTCCCTGGAGCGCGGGCGGCCGAGGAAGGTGATGCCGAAGGCTTTCACGAAGCAGGCGGCGGCGAGCGACGCGGCGAGTGCCAGCAGCGCGCCGGCCACCGGGATGATGATTTTCGGGCCCCATTCGGGAAGGCCCGGCCCCAGCAGAATGGCCTGGAAGGTGAGCCATTCGGAGACGAAGCCGTTGAGCGGCGGCAGCGCGGAGATGGCCGCGCAGCCGATCAGGAAGAAGAAAGCCGTCTGCGGCATGCGATGGATCAGGCCGCCCCCTCGTTCCATGTCCCGCGTGCCGGTCGCCCGATCGACCGCGCCGGCGCCGAAGAAGAGCAGGCTCTTGAAGAGCGAGTGGTTGAGAACGTGAAAGAGCGCGGCGGTGAGGGCGAGCGCGGCCGCGGCCTCTTCGCCGCCGGCGGCGCGGAAGACCATCGCAAGCCCGATGCCGATGAAGATGATCCCGATATTCTCGACCGTGTGATAGGCGAGCAGGCGCTTCAGATCATGCTGCATCAGCGCGTAGAGCACGCCGAGCACGGATGTGATGCCGCCGAGCGCCAGCACGAGAAGACCGATCCAGCCGGGCGGGACGGGCAGAAGGCCGAAGGCGATGCGGAGAAAGGCATAGACCGCGACCTTCGTCATCACCCCGCTCATCAGCGCGGAGACCTGGCTCGGCGCGGCCGGATGCGCGAGCGGCAGCCAGGCATGGAGCGGGACGAGGCCGGCCTTCGCGCCCGTGCCGATCAGGGCGAGCAGCAGCGCGAGCACCGCGAGGCCGGGCGCGGGATGGGCGAGGCGCATAGCGGCGAATTCGTAGGAGCCGGCGGCGCCGGCGAGCAGGCCGAAGGAAAGGAGCAGGGCGAGGCCGCTGAGCAGGGCCATCACGAGATAGACATAGCCCGCCCGGATACTCTCGTGGTCGCGATGCTGCACGAGCACGAGCGCCCAGGAGGCGAGTGACATCAGCTCCCACGAGAAGAGGAAGGAGAAAGCGTCGGCGGCGAGGACGACGAGCTGAAGCGAGGCGAGAAAGAGCGGAAAGAAGGGCAGCACGCGGCCGGGCTCGGCCTCATGGCGCCCATAGCCGATGGCGAAGAGGCTCGATGAGGCGGCGCCGAGATCGACGACAAGGAGAAAGAAGGCGGAGAGCGGATCGAGCCGGAAATGCCAGCCGAGCCAGGGCAGCCCGAGCGGCAGGACGAGTGTCTCGGGGCGTGCCGGCAGCGAAATGAGGGCGAGAATCGCGGAGAGGAAAGCGACGAAGGATGCGATGGCGTAGAGGGATCGCCCCTGCCCTTTCACCACCGCACCAGCGAGCGCGAGGGCCAGCAGCACCGCGGTGCCGGCGAGAAGGATGAGGATCACGGGGCGCGGTGGACGAGGCGAACGCCGCGGCCGCCGTCCGGGCTCGCGGCGCCCTCACCGATCAGCTCGACGCCGGCGAGGTTCAGCGCGGAGACGAGCTTCATCAGGGATTCGACCTGGCCGCGGATCACCCCCTCGCTCCCCTCCATCCGCTGGATGGTGGGGAGGGAAAGGCCCGAGAGCTCGGCCAACCGCTTCTGGTCGATGCCGAGCAGCGCCCGGGCAGCCCGCATCTGTCCCGCCGAGATCATGCGGCAGGCATTAGAACTCTGGGTTCAGAGGTGCAATGCGATGTCTCACATATCAGTTCATAGGGTTGGTAATAGGTCTCGGCGGCCGGGCCCGGCCAGACGGGGGCCTCAGACGGGGTCCCAGGAAAAGACGTCCTCGCTGCGGTCGAGCGGGAGGAAGGAGGGTTTCAGCGCCGGCGCCGCGTATTCGGCGATCAATTCCGGCGTCCAACCCTCGGCGCGGTGGATGGAGCGGAGCGGACGGCTCTGGCTCATCAGGAAGATCTCGTTATGGCGGGTGGCGAAGATCTGCCCGGTGATGCCCTGCGCCGCGTCGGAAGCGAGGAACACCGCCATCGGCGCGTTCTTGTCCGGCGTCATCTGCTGAAGACGCGCGACGCGAGCCTGCTGCTCCGGTGTCTCGGCGGGGATGGAGCTGGTCATGCGGCTCCAGGCGAAGGGAGAGATGCAGTTGGAGCGGACATGGAAGCGCGCCATGTCGAGCGCGATCGATTTCGAGAGCGCGGCGATGCCGAGCTTGGCCGCCGAATAATTCGCCTGGCCGAAATTGCCGATCAGGCCTGACGTGCTCGTCATGTGCACATAGGCGCCGCTCTCCTGCTTGCGGAAATGCTCGGCGGCGGCGCGGCTTGCGAAGAAGCCGCCATTGAGATGGACATCGATGACGGCGAGCCAGTCTTCGGGCGTCATGCGGTGGAAGATCGCATCGCGCAGGATGCCGGCATTGTTGACGACGATATCGATCCGGCCGAAGGAATCGAGCGCGGCCTCGACGATTTTCCGGGCCGAGCCCCAGGACGCGACGGACTCGGTGCTGATGGCGGCCCTGCCCCCTCTCCGTTCGATGAGCGCCTTCGTCTGTTCTGCGGGGCTCGCGGAGCTTCCCTCGCCGGTGAGCGAGGCGCCGACGTCATTGACCAGCACGGCGGCGCCCGCTTCCGCCATCGCCACCGCGATCGCCCGGCCGATGCCGCCGCCGGCGCCCGTGACCAGCGCGACCTTTCCTTCGAGCATCGGCCGCTCCGCCATCCGTTCCTCCCGTGCTTGTGAAGTCTTGTAAGCCGTAATGCCGAGCGATCAGGGTGAGAGCGGCGGTGACAGGGCGCGGTCCGCATCCGCGATCTCCTCGGCGATTTCGGCTGCCGCCGGCCGCGCCCCGACCCGCGCGTACCAGGCGGCAAGCGCGGGGGTTTCATCGAGGGGCGGGCCGCCGAGGCGATGCGCGTAGAGAATCGCGACGAAGAGCGCGATATCGGCAACGGAGACATCGCCGCAGAAGAAAGGCTTTCCGGAAAGCTTCTGCGCCAGCGAATGATAAAGCGCGCGAATGGCGGTTTCCGCCTGCCTGCCCTCTTCGGTGCGACGCGCCCGCGTTTGCGGATCAGGGTGCGGCGCTTCGGTGCGATACATCAGCCGGCGCACTTCGCCGCTCAGGATCTCGTCCGCGTAAAGCTCGAGCAGGCGGCATTGCGCCCGCTCCGCCGGATCGGACGGATAGAGCGCGGGCTCGGGGTAGGCATCCTCCAGATATTCGAGGATCACGGTCGAATCGAAGAGCGCCAGATCGCCGTCGTACAGGACCGGGACCTGCCCTTTCGGATTGACCGCGAGCACGGCCGGGTGCTTCGGCGTGTATCCGGCTTCCTGGGAGAAGGGGACCATCTCGCGCTCATAGGCGAGGGATTTTTCGCGAAGCGCGATCTCAACCTTGCGGCCATAGAGGCTGAGGGGCGCGGTGAAGAGCTTCATGGCCCGTCATTCATCCCGCATCATTCATCCCGCATCGCGCATGCGGACGCGCTGGCGCACCAAGCCGAGCACGGCGCGGGAGAGCGGCATATCCTGCCCGACCCAGCCGCCCATCTCGACCACCGCGCCGAGCAGCGCCTCGATCTCGAGCGGGCGGCCACGCTCGAGATCCTGCAGCATCGAGGGCTTGTGGCGGCCGACCTCGGCCGCGCCGGCGATCCGCTTATCGACATCGATCGCGAAGCGCACGCCGAGCTTTTCCGCAACCGCCTGGCCTTCCAGCATGATCGCCCGCGCGGTCTCGCGCGTGTCGGGGTCGGTCGTCACCACATCGAGGCTGGCCGTGGTGAGCGTGCAGATCGGGTTGAAGGCCATGTTGCCCCAGAGCTTGACCCAGATCTCATCGCGCAGGCGCGGCCGCACCGGCGCCTTGAAGCCGGCGGCGATGAGAAGCTCGGAAAGCCGCTCGATGCGCGGGCTGCGCCTGCCGTCCGGCTCGCCCAGGCTGAACCGGTCTCCATAGCTATGGACGATGACGCCGGGCTCGGTGACCTCGGCGGCCGGGTAGATGATGCAGCCGATGGTCTGCGACGGCGGCAGGGCTTCCCAGAGCACGCCGTCCGGATCGACGGATTCGACGCGGCGATCGGTGAACGGCGCCGGAAGCCCGTAGCAATACCACCAGGGAACGCCGTTGACCGCGGCGACGATGACCGTTTCCGGCCCGATCAGGGGGCGAAGCTGCGGCAGGGAGGGCGCAAGCGAGTGCGCCTTCAAGGTGAGGATGAGATAATCCTGCGGGCCGAGTTCACGCGGGTCTTCGGCAAGCGCGGGCTGGACGGTGAAGCGCTCCTCGCCGCTCACCAGCGCGAGGCCGTGGGCGCGCATCGCCGCGAGATGCGGGCCGCGCGCCACCACCGAGACTTTCGTGCCTGCCGCTTCGAGCCGGGCGGCCAGGAGGCCGCCGATGGCCCCGGCGCCGAACACGCAGATGCGCGGCACGCAGCGCTAATCCACGAGGCCGAGCTTCTCGGCGAGGCCGATGCGCTGGAGCTTGCCCGTCGCACCTTTCGGGATTTCCTCCATGAACAGAACCTTGCGGGGGATCTTGAAGGGTGCGAGGCGGGACGAGCAGAAATCCCGGATCTCGATCTCGCTCGCCGTCAGCCCATCCCGCAGGACCACCACGGCGGCCACTTCCTCCCCGAGCAGCGCGTGCGGCATGGCGAAGGTGACCACCTGGGCCACGGCCGGATGGTCCATCAGCACGGTATCGACCTCGATCGGGCTGATCTTCTCCCCGCCGCGATTGATGATCTCCTTGATCCGCCCGGTGAGCCGGAGATAGCCATCCGCATCGAGCTCTCCCTGATCGCCGGTGCGGAACCAGCCGTTCGTGAAGGATTTTGCATTGGCCTCGGGATTGTCGGCATAGCCCCTGGTCACGTTCGGCCCGCGGATCACCACCTCGCCCTGGGTGCCGCGCGCCAGCAGATTGCCCGCGTCATCCATGATCCCGATCTCGGGCCCGGCCGCCGGCCCGACGCTGCCCGGCTTGCGAGGCGCCGGCGGCAGCGGGTTCGAGGCCATTTGATGGGAGGCCTCGGTCATGCCGTAGGCTTCGATCACCGGGGCGCCGAAGATTTCCTCGAGCGCGGCCATCACCTGCGGCGGGAGCGAGGAGGAGGAAGAGCGGATGAAGCGGAGCTTGAGCGCCCGGGCGCGGTCCCGCTCGCGATCAGCGCGGGCGAGGATCGCCTGATGCATCGTCGGCACGGCGGTGTACCAGGTGGCGCCGACCTCCTTGGCCTGGCTCAGGAAGCGGATCGCGTTGAAGCCGCCCGAGCAGGCCGTCGCGGCGCCGGCGGCGAGCGAGGAGAGCGTGGCGGCGACCAGGCCATGGATGTGAAAGAGCGGCATGATATTAAAGCAAATATCGCCCGGGCCGAGGCGCAGCGTGGCGCCGATATGCCGCGCCGAGGCGGCGAGGTTCGCGCCGGTGAGCGGCACGATCTTCGGCCGCGCCGTGGTGCCGGACGTGTGCAGGACGAGCGCCTCATCCTCCGCCCCTGCGGGGCCGGGACGGGCGGCAGACCGGGGGGCCATGGCGCCGGTATCGAGGCGGAAGAGCCCCGCGGGCATGGAGGGATCGGAGGAAAGCTCGATCAGCGGGATGCCGAGGCGGGCGGCGACGGCGCGGGAGGGCGAGTCGAAGCCGGCCTGGATGAGCAGGGCCTTGGGCTTGAGATCGGAGAGATAGAAGGAAAATTCCTCGTCGCGATAAGACGGATTGAGGGGCGCGGCCGAGCCGGCGCTGGCGACAGCGAGGAAGCCGGTGGCCATCTCGGGGCCGTTCGGCAGCACGATCGCCACCCGGTCTCCGCGGCCGATGCCGACCTCGTTGAACGCCGTGCGCGCCTCTTCGATGAGGCGGAGAAGGCCGGCCGAATCGAGCCAGGGACGCGACGACGCTCCGGCTGCGGGCGCGCCGATCGCGCGCGCCCCGGGATCGCGCCGGGCGAGAAGGTCAAGGATCGTTTCGGCCATTCGGTGGCTCCCCAATACGTTCACGTGTTCAAGATCCGGCGCTTCAAGATCGGGCGCCGACGCCCGGCGATACGGTCATGGCTGCGCCCGTCATCGTCGCCGGATCGCGTTCCGTCCAGCGCCCGGTCTCGACGAGGGTGACGAAATCGAGCACGGCGCGATTGAACGCATCCGGCTCCTCGAGATTTATGGCATGTCCGGTGCGTGGGAAAATCACGAGGCCGGCACTCGGGATCGTGCGCTTGAGATAGAGCGAGGGATCGAGCGAGGGCTCGTCCTCATCGCCGGCGACGATCAGGCTCGGCACCCGCATCTCGCGGAATTTTTCCGCAAGATCAAAGAGATTGGGCCTGAGGCGCTGGATGCCGAGCATCGTCAGCGCCGAGCCTTCGGTGGAATGCTCGGCGAGATGGCTCTGAAACTCGGCATAGCCGCGCGGGTCCTTGGCGAGGAATTGCAGGCGTGTCGGGCCGCGGCTGTAGGTGAGCGCGCGCTTGGCCATGCCCTCGGCGCGGATGGCGGTGGCGATTTCCTCGGCCTCGGCGCGGAATTTCGCGCGCACCTCGGCCGATCCGGCGCCGTAGCCCACACCCGCGGCGACCAGGCTCGCCGCCAGCTTCGGATAGCGGAGGCCGAAATGAAGAGCCGCGAAAGCGCCCATGGAGAGGCCGACGATATGGGCGCGCGCGATCCCGAGGCCGTGGAGGACGGCGGCGATATCGTCGGTGGCGCGGTCCTGCGAATAGGCGCCGGGCTCGCGCGGCACATCCGAGGGCGGATAGCCGCGGGCATTGAAGGCGATGCAGCGATAGCGGCGGGCGAAGAAGCGAAGCTGCGGTTCCCAGCTTCGCATATCGCCGGCGAACTCATGGACGAAGATCATGGGAAAGCCGCTGCCGGCCTCGGTATAGGCGAGTTTCTGCCCGTCATCGGTGGAAATTGTCGGCATGCGCGGCGCCCTTGGAAGATTGTCAGAAGCTACATCGAGAAGGAGCCGACGCAACCCCCGGAAAAAAGCCGCCGAACCGGTCGTGCCGGAAGCCCGCGGGGCCTTGACGCGGGCTTTGTCCTGCGCCATCTGCCGCATACCGGACCGATAGGGTCCGATTAGCCTTTCAAGGGGGAACGGGCAAAGGCCCGGGGGCAAGGATGCTGCGGCTTTCCAAGCTCACCGATTATGCCGTGGTGGTGCTGGTGCGGCTTGCCGGCGGCGCCACGGTGCAGACATCGCCCGGCATCGCGACGGCGACGGGGATTCCCGAGCCGACGGTTGCGAAAGTGCTGAAGGCGCTCGCCGCCGCCGGGCTCGTCACCTCCCAGCGCGGCGCGCATGGCGGATACCGGCTGAGCCGGCCGCTTGCCACGGTTCCGATCGCCGAGGTGATCGCGGCGATCGACGGGCCGATCGCGCTCACCGCCTGCGTGGACGGCTCGGCCACGAGCTGCGAGGTGCTGAGCCTCTGCCCGGTGCGGGGACGGTGGGACCCGGTGAATACGGCCATCCGTGAAGCCCTGACGGCGATCACCCTTGCCGACATGCAGGAGGCGAGCATTCCGCCTGCCTTCCGCATTCCCGTGCCGGTTCTTCCCTCGCCCGAGCCGCTCGCCAAGGCGGCGGACGTCCCTTCCCTTCCCGTTGCCAAATAGGGTGCCATGCCAGCCGTTGCCGAAACGATCGAGACTGTCAGCGCCGTCACCGAAGGCGGGTACAAGTGGGGCTTCGAGACGGAGATCGAGACCGAGCTTGCCCCGAAGGGACTTTCGGAAGAGACGATCCGCCTGATCTCCGCGCGGAAGGAGGAGCCCGAGTGGCTGCTCGCCTGGCGGCTGAAAGCTTTCGCCGCGTGGCAGACCATGACCGAGCCGCATTGGGCGCGGGTTGCGCATCCGCCGATCGATTATCAGGACATCCACTATTACGCCGCGCCCAGGAAGAAGACACCGAAGAGCCTCGCGGAGGTCGATCCGGAGCTGCTTCGCACCTATGAGAAGCTCGGCATTCCGCTTTCGGAGCGGGCGGCGCTTGCGGGGGTCGAGGGCGGGCAGGTCGCGGTGGATGCGGTGTTCGACAGTGTCTCGGTCGCGACGACGTTTCGCGAGACGCTCGCCAAGGCGGGCGTGATCTTCTGCCCGATCAGCGAGGCGGTGCGCGAGCATCCCGAGCTGGTGCGGCGCTATCTCGGCAGTGTCGTGCCGGCGGGCGACAATTTCTTCGCCGCGCTCAATTCCGCGGTGTTCACCGACGGAAGCTTCGTCTTCGTGCCCAGGGGCGTGCGCTGCCCGATGGAGCTTTCCACCTATTTCCGCATCAATGCGCGCTCGACCGGACAGTTCGAGCGGACGCTGATCATCGCCGAGGACAATGCCTACGTCTCCTATCTCGAAGGCTGCACGGCGCCGATGCGTGACGAGAACCAGCTTCATGCGGCGGTGGTCGAGCTGGTGGCGCTGAACGAAGCCGAGATCAAATACAGCACGGTGCAGAACTGGTATCCCGGTGATGCCGAGGGGCGTGGCGGGATCTACAATTTCGTCACCAAGCGCGGCGCCTGCCGTGGGCGGCGGAGCAAGATCTCCTGGACGCAGGTGGAGACCGGATCGGCCATCACCTGGAAATATCCCTCCTGCATCCTTCAGGGTGAGGGCAGCCACGGCGCCTTCTATTCGGTGGCGGTGACCAACAATCACCAGCAGGCCGATACGGGCACCAAGATGATCCATATCGGGGCGAATACCTCGAGCACGATCGTCTCCAAGGGGATCAGCGCCGGGCGCTCGAACAATACCTATCGCGGGCTCGTGCGGATCATGCCGAAGGCGGCGAACGCGCGGAACTTCACCCAGTGCGACAGCTTGCTGATCGGCGACAAATGCGGGGCGCACACCGTGCCCTATATCGAGAGCCGCAATGCGACGGCGCGGGTGGAGCACGAGGCGACGACCTCGAAGATCGCCGAGGACCAGCTTTTTTATTGCCGCAGCCGGGGATTGTCGGAAGAGGATTCGGTCAACCTCATCGTCAACGGCTTCTGCCGGGAAGTGTTCAAGGAGCTGCCGATGGAGTTCGCCGTCGAGGCGCAGAAGCTTCTGGCCGTGAGCCTCGAAGGCTCCGTTGGTTAAGACGGGAGGGATCGAGGCGATGGCTCTGCTCGAGATCGAGGGACTGTGCGCCGAGGTGGAGGGAAAGCCGATCCTGCGCGGGATCGACCTCGCCCTTCCGATCGGCGAGGTGCATGCGATCATGGGCCCGAACGGTTCGGGCAAATCGACCCTCGCCTATGTGCTCTCCGGGCGCGAGGGCTATACGGTGACGGGTGGCTCGGTGCGCTTCGCGGGGCAGGATCTGCTCGCGATGGAGCCGGAGGAGCGGGCTGCGGCGGGGCTTTTTCTTGCCTTCCAATATCCGGTGGAGCTGCCGGGCGTGGGCAATGCGAATTTCCTTCGCACCGCGCTCAATGCCGTGCGGCGCGCGCGCGGCGAGAAGGAGATCGATGCGATCAATTTCCTGAAGGAAGCGCGGGCGGCGCTGCGGCGGCTTTCCATGGCCGACGAGATGCTGAAGCGGAACGTGAATGTCGGCTTCTCGGGCGGTGAGAAGAAGCGGAACGAAGTGTTCCAGATGGCGCTTCTGAAGCCGCGGCTCGCGATTCTGGACGAGACCGACAGCGGGCTCGACATCGATGCGCTGAAGATCGTGGCGGAGGGGGTGAACGCGCTGCGGGGCAAGGATTTCTCCGCGCTCGTCATCACCCATTATCAGCGGCTGCTCGATCATATCGTGCCCGATCGCGTGCATGTGCTCTCGGCGGGCCGCATCGTCCGCTCGGGCGGACCTGAGCTGGCCAAGGCGCTCGAGGCGAGCGGCTATGCCGGGCTCGCGGCGGAGGCCGCATGAGCGCCGCATTGCAAGAGGTAGCGGAGGGATTTTCCGCGCGTTTCCGGAAGCTGGCGCCGCGCCTGCCCGGCTCGGCCGAGGCGCGGCAGCGCGCCGCTTCCGCTTTCCGCGCGCGCGGATTTCCCGACACGCGTGACGAGGCGTTTCGCTTCACGAATCTTCGCCCGCTTGCGGATGTGTCCTTCGCCGAGCCTGACGGGGCGGATGAGGCGGCGCTCGCGCTGCTGGCCCGCGTGCCGGCGAATGAGGGGCC
This sequence comes from Acetobacteraceae bacterium, assembly GCA_030044345.1. GTDB lineage: Bacteria > Pseudomonadota > Alphaproteobacteria > Acetobacterales > Acetobacteraceae > JAKAWQ01. The sequence continues at coordinate 12,512 of JASHVY010000025.1, forward strand.
GCGTCTCGTCTTTGCCAATGGACGATTCCGAGCCGAACGATCGCGCCTGCCGGAAGGGTTTCATGTCGCCTCCTTCGCGGACGAGCCGATGCTGGATGGCGCGGTGGCGGACGAAAGCGCGCCGCTGACGGTGCTCAACACCATGCTCGCCGAGGACGGCGCGGTGATCTCGGTGCCTGAGGGCGTGGATGCGGGCACGCTGGTGCTTGTCTCGCTCGGCGCGGGCGAGGCCGGGCGGGCAGTGGATTTCCATCCGCGGCATCGGGTGATTTTGGCGGCGGGCGCGCGGCTCGCGCTGATCGAGATCGCGCTCGGCGAGGGTGTCTATTTGCACAACCCGGTGATGGAAGCGACCCTCGGCGTGGAATCGCGGCTCCTGCATGTGAAGCTGCAAAATGAATCCACGCGGGCCTTTCATCTTTCGAGCCTGCATGTCGGCCTCGATGCGCGCGCGACATATGAAGGCTTCTCGCTCGTCTCCGGTGCGCGGCTCGCGCGGAGCGAGATCCATGCGGATATCGAGGGCGCGGGTGCCATGCTCGCGATGAATGTGGCCCAGCTCCTCGATGGCGAGCGCCACGCCGACATCACGGCGGTGATACGGCATCTGGCGCCCGGCGGCTCTTCCCGGCAGGCGGTGAAGAATGTCCTCACCGGGCGGGCGCAGGGCGTGTTTCAGGGGAAGATCGCGGTTGACCGCGTGGCGCAGAAGACCGACGGCTATCAGATGAACCAGGCGCTGCTGCTTTCCGACGAGGCGCAGGTGAACAGCAAGCCGGAGCTTGAGATTTTCGCCGACGACGTGAAATGCAGCCATGGTGCGACGGTGGGCGCGCTCGATCCGGAGCAGCTTTTCTATCTTCGGAGCCGGGGCGTGCCGGGCCGGGAGGCGCGGGCGATCCTGGTGCGGGCTTTTCTTGCCGAGATGATCGAGACCATCCCGCATGAATGGGGCCGCTCGGTGCTGGAGAATGCTGTGGATTCGTGGTGGAAGGACCGGCCGGTATGAACGTGGTGAGCCTTGCCAAGGAGAAGGCCGGGAAGAGCATCGCCGAAGCGCGCGTGGATTTCCCCATTCTCACCGAAAAGGTTCATGGAAGGAAGCTGATCTATCTCGACAGCGCCGCCTCCGCGCAGAAGCCGCGCCCGGTGATCGCGGCGATGGTCGAGACGATGGAGCGGCAATACGCGAATGTTCATCGCGGCCTCCATTGGATGAGCGAGCGCACGACCGAGGCCTATGAGGAAGCGCGGACGGCGGCGGCGCGGCTGCTCAATGCGCGCGAGCGCGAGGAGATCGTCTTCGTGCGCAACAGCACCGAGGCGACCAACCTGGTGGCGCATTCCTACGGGCGCGGCGTGCTGCGGCCGGGCCAGGCGGTGCTGATCTCCGAGATGGAGCATCATTCCAACATCGTGCCCTGGCAGCTCCTGCGCGACGCGCACGGGATCGAGCTGCGCGTGGCGCCGGTGACCGATGCCGGCGAGCTCGATTTTGCCGCCTTCGAGCGGCTGCTCGCGGACGGCAAGGTGGCGCTGGTCGCGATCACCCATATGTCCAACGTATTGGGGACGGTGACGCCGGCCGAGCGGATCGCCCGCATCGCCCATGCGGCCGGCGCGAAAGTGCTGTTCGACGGCTCGCAGGCGATCGTTCACCGCGCGGTTGATGTGCAGGCTCTGGATGCCGATTTCTATGTCTTCACCGGGCATAAGCTCTATGGGCCGACGGGGATCGGGGTGCTTTGGGCGCGGCGCGAATTGCTGGAACGGATGCCGCCCTTCCTCGGCGGCGGAGAGATGATCTCCGAGGTGACGTTCGAGCGCTCGCGCTGGGCCGCCGTGCCGCACAAGTTCGAGGCGGGGACGCCGGCGATCATCGAGGCGATCGGGCTCGGCGCGGCGATCCGCTATGTCGAGGAGATCGGGTATCCCGCCATCGCGGCGCATGAAGCGGCACTCACCGAGCATGCGCTGGCGCGCGTCGGGAGCCTGGAGGGGGTGCGGGTGATCGGGCAGGCGCAGGACCGGGGCGGGGTGGTTTCCTTCACGCTCGACCGCGCGCATGCGCATGACGTGGCGACATTGCTCGATCGCTC
>JASHVY010000235.1 GCA_030044345.1 Acetobacteraceae bacterium
CGACGGGGTCGATCTCGCCCTCTGGGCGCATGGCGGCTTTGCCTATGTCCTCGTCGGCTGGCTGCATCCGGCGGAGCTGAGCCGGATCGCCGTCGCGATTCGCGCGACACTCGAAACGACCTGACGAGGGAATAGCGGCGCGCGCGAGGTGTTGTTCCTCGCAAGGGCGAAGCGCAATCCCGCCGCTTCGCCTCTTCGCAACAGAGGAATCAAGATCATGGCGCGCAAAGCCGTCATTGCCTCGTCCCTCAGCCTCGTGGTACTGCTCGCCACCGCTTCGGCCGCGCAGGCGGATCAGGAAAAGCTCGTTGTCCAGAAGAGCAGTTCTTACGGAACCTACATCTCCGACGATGATGGACATGCCGTCTATATGTTCACGGCGGACAGCAAGGATATGAGCGCCTGTCACGATGCCTGCGCGCAAGCCTGGCCGCCGATGATGAGTTCCGGCGCGCCGATCGCGGGCGCAGGCGTGAATGCCTCCCTGCTCGGCACGATCCCGCGCGATGGCGGAATGCAGGTCACCTATGCCGGCATGCCGCTTTACTATTTCGTCGGCGACAAGGCTGCCGGAGCCACCACCGGCCAGGGCATCGAGCATTTTGGCGGCAAATGGTACCTCATCGCGCCGGCCGGCCAGAAGATCGACGACGACGACGCACCGAAGAAGAGCGGAACCTGGTGATCCTCTCCCTTCCTTTTTGTCTTTGGACCTCTCGCCCCCGGCGCGCCTTCGGGCCGCCGGGATGGCGCCGGCGGAGCGGAGCGATGCGATTCCTGCCCGGTTTCGTGGCCGGGCTCGTTGCCGGTTTGGCGCTCCTGCTCGCCGCCCTGCCGGCGCGGGCCGCCGCCCTCGATTACCTGATCAGCCAGCATTACGGATCGATCGGATTTTCGGTGAGCGAGCTCGGCATCTTCAGCGCCGATGGCCGCTTCACGAGCTTCGCGGGCAAGCTCGCGATCGATGCGGCGCACCCGACCGAGACCAGGATCGACGTGACCATCAAGGCCGGCTCCGCCGCGATGACGTCATCGCAGGCGGTCGCGATGCTCCGCTCGCCGGCCTATTTCGATGTCGCGCAATACCCCGATATCCATTTTGTCAGCCACTCGATTTCCGAGGCGGGAAACGGCCATTTCATCATCCAGGGCGACCTCACGATCCGTGGGATCACGCATCCGCAAACCCTGGATGCCACGCTCGTGCGCGAGCAGGATCCTGCCAGCGGGCCGGTGATCGCCGATTTCCGGGTGAATGGCTCCCTCTCGCGCTCGGCCTACGGCATGACGGCCAACCGGAACTTCGTCGGCAACAAGGTCGATCTCGCAATCTCCATCCGCCTTACCCTCGCCGCCGCGCCCGATGGCGGCTGAGCCCGCGCGCGGGCAAGGCTGGAGCCGCGCGCAGCGGGCGCTGCATTGGTGGAATGCGGGCTTCGTGCTGGCGGCCTTCGCCATCGCCTGGGTGATGGCGAGTGTCCCGCTCGCCGAGCTTCTGCTGAAATTCATTCTCTTTCAGGTGCACAAGACGCTCGGCATCCTCGCCTTCCTGGTGGTGCTCGCGCGGCTTCTCCTGCGCGCCCGGCGCGGCCGGCCCGAGGAGGATGTCGCGGTGCCGGCCTGGCAGATCACGCTGGCAGGCTGGGCCCATCGCGCGCTCTACGCGCTGCTGATCGTGACCCCGGTGCTCGGCTATCTGACCGCCTCGCTGGCTCCGCTCAGAATCCCGACCCTTTTCCTCGGCGTGATCCCGCTCCCCGCCCTCACCGGCCCAAACCAGGCCTGGTTCGGAATCGTGTTCGCTCTGCACCGGGCGCTCGCCATCGCGCTCATCGTGCTGGCGGTGGGCCACGCGGCGGCGGCGATCCGCCACCATCTGCTCGGACGCGCGGTGCTCGTCCGGATGTGGCGGGGCTGAGCCGAATCTGCGAATCTCGGGCCGCTAAACAGGCCGCCAAAAAGACGCGGCCGCAGGAGGAAGCGGATGCCGGAGGATTTTGTCCGGAAATCGGGGGCGGAGGGGCTGTTCGAGCGCGATCTTGCGCCGAACGCAGTCAATCACGTGCCTCTTTCCCCGCTCAGCTTTCTCAAGCGCGCGAGCCTTGTCTGGCCCGAGAAGATCGCGGTGATCGATGGCAGGCGGCGCTTCCCCTATCGTGAATTCGCGCTGCGCTGCCGCCGCCTTGCCACAGCGCTCAGCGGAGCGGGCCTCAACCATGGCGAGGCGGCCGCGGTGCTGGCGCCGAATGTTCCGGCGCTCCTGGAGGCGCATTACGGGGTGCCGCTGGCCGGCGGCGTGCTGGCACCGATCAATATCCTGCTCGATGCGGCCAGCATCGCCTTCATCCTCGACCATGCCGCGTGCAAGGTGCTGATCTTCGATCGCGCGCAGGCGGAAAAGGTGCGCGAGGTTCTGAACAGGCTCGGCCGGCCGATCGCCCTGGTCGAGATCGCCGATCCGACGGCGCCGGAAGCCGATTCGTTGGGTGCGCCCATGGGTGCGATCGAGTACGAGGATTTTCTCGCCGCCGCGGAACCGATGGCCTGGACCCTGCCGCGGAATGAGTGGCAGGCGATCGGGGTCAACTACACCTCCGGCACGACAGGCGATCCGAAAGGGGTCGTCTGCCATCATCGCGGCGCCTATCTCGGCGCGCTCGGCAATGTGATCGGTTTTCATCTGCGGCCGGAGAGCGTCTATCTGTGGACGCTGCCGATGTTCCACTGCAATGGCTGGACCTGCACCTGGGCCGTCACCGCGGCCGGAGCGACGCATGTCTGCCTGCGCAAGGCGGAGCCCGGCGCGATCTTTGCCGCGATCGCCGAGCATGACGTGACGCATCTCTGCGGCGCGCCGATCGTGCTCAACATGATCATCCATGCGCCGGCCGAGTTTCGGCGCCCGCTTGCCTCAGGCGTGCTCGTCGTGACCGGCGGCGCCTCGCCGCCTTCCGCCGTGATCACGGGAATGGAGGCGCTCGGCTTTCGCGTGCTGCACGCCTATGGGCTGACCGAGACCTATGGTCCCTCGGTGGTCTGCCAATGGCAGGCCGAATGGGCCGATCTCCCCGAGGCGGAGCGGCTGGCGCGGCAGGCGCGCCAGGGCGTGAGCACGCCGACGATGGAGGATCTCGCGGTGATCGGGCCGGAGGGCGAGGAATTTCCGCCCGACGCGGCGCGCATGGGCGAGATCGTGACGCGCGGAAATGTCGTGATGAAGGGCTATCTCAAGAATCCGGAGGCCACGCGGGCGGCTTTCGCCGGCGGCTGGTTCCATACCGGCGATCTCGGCGTGATGCACCCGGACCATTATGTGGAGGTGAAGGACCGCGCCAAGGACATCGTGATTTCGGGCGGGGAGAACATCGCCTCGATCGAGGTCGAAGACGTGCTCTATCGCCATCCTGCGGTGCTTGCCGCGGCGGTGGTGGCGCGGCCGGACGAGATCTGGGGCGAGACGCCCTGCGCCTTCGTGACACTCAAGGAGGGAAGGGCGGCGAACGCGGAGGAGATCCTAGGCTTCTGCCGCGCGCGCATGGCGCATTTCAAGGTTCCGAAGACGGTCGTCTTCGGCGAGCTTCCGAGGACGGCGACGGGGAAGATCCAGAAGCACCTGCTGCGCGAACGGGCGAAGCATCTGCGGACGTGAGCGCGAGAGCAACCTCCTGGCGCAGCATCGGCAGGACATCCTCACGGAACCAGGGATTCTTCCGCTCCCAGAGCAGGCTGCGCCAGGAGGGATGGGGCAGCGGGAAAGAGCGCGGCAGGTCTTTGCGAAAATCGCGGACGCGCTCTCTCACCGTGCCGCGGCCGAGCGCCCAGACCCGCGCGTGCCAGTCCTGGGCGTAGGCGCCGATCAGGAGCGTGAGCCGCAAGGCCGGCATCGCGGCGAGGAAACGCTCCCGCCAGAGCGGCGCGCATTCGGGGCGTGGCGGCGCATCGCCGCCGTTCGGGACGCGGCCCGGATAGCAGAACCCCATCGGCAGGATCGCGACGTAGCGCGCATCGTAGAATTGCTCGGGGGAAATCCCGAGCCATTCGCGCAGCCGGATGCCGGAAGCGTCGGTGTAGGGAATGCCGCTCTCATGAACCTTGGTTCCGGGGGCCTGGCTCGCGATCAGCAGCCGCGCCGTCGCCGAGACCTGAAAGACCGGCCGCGGGCCGAGCGGAAGGACGGAGGCGCAAACGCGGCAGGCACGCGCCTCCGCCGCCAATGTGGTGAGCGCGTCCTTCAGATCCTGAGCCTTTCGGGAATCGTCATCCCAAGCCGGACCGGCACCTCCCAGAGCTCGGGAACCTGGCGCACCGGGCGAAACCCGACGCGGCGATAAAGCGGCAGCGCGCGCGGATGATCGGCCGTGCAGGTGTTCACGGTGAGAAGGCGCGGGCGGCGGCCCCAGGCCTCGTCCACCGCGGCGCGCAGGAAAGCGTGGCCGAGGCCTTTGCCGACCGCATGCGGCATCAGCCCGAAATAGCCGAGATTGATGTCCGGCGCCGGGCGTGCATCGAGCTCGAAGAAGCCGGCCGGCTCGCCGCCCTGGTAGAGCACGTGAATGCCGACCGAGGGGTGGCGAAGGATCGAAGCGAGATCGGCGGATGGGATTGCGCGCCGCAGCCACCAGACATAGGGGCCGCCGACCGTGTCATAGAGATAGCGATAGAAGGGGACGCTCGGCCGGGCGAGGCGGACCACGGTCGCATCCGGCGGCAGGATCGGTGCAGGCTCGGCAGGCGGCGCGGTCATCCGGAGAAAGGTGACCGTCACCCCGACCCGGATCACCGGCTCCATGAGGCCTAGATCAATATGGCTTCTGGCGGAGAAGCGAAGCAATCCGCCAAAGCCCAAAGGGAAGCCATGAAATTGATCGTCAAGACAAAGTCCAGAGCGTGATGATGATTTTTCATCATCACGCTCTAATCGTCGAGGAAGCTGCGCAGCTTGCGGCTGCGGCTCGGGTGCTTGAGCTTGCGCAGTGCCTTGGCCTCGATCTGGCGGATGCGCTCGCGCGTCACGTTGAACTGCTGGCCGACCTCCTCGAGCGTATGGTCGGTGTTCATGCCGATGCCGAAACGCATCCTGAGCACCCGCTCCTCGCGCGGCGTGAGCGTCGAAAGAACGCGGGTCGTCGCATCGCGCAGATTGGCGTGGATCGCGGCATCGAGCGGGATGATCGCCGTCTTGTCCTCGATGAAATCGCCGAGATGGCTGTCCTCCTCATCGCCGATCGGCGTTTCGAGGCTGATCGGCTCCTTGGCGATCTTGAGCACCTTGCGCACCTTCTCGAGCGGCATGCCGAGCTTCTCCGCCAGCTCCTCGGGCTGCGGCTCGCGTCCGATCTCATGCAGCATCTGGCGCGATGTGCGGACGAGCTTGTTGATCGTCTCGATCATATGCACGGGGATGCGGATGG
>JASHVY010000236.1 GCA_030044345.1 Acetobacteraceae bacterium
TTCTCGAGCTTCAGCCGCGACCATCTCGACTATCACGCGGGCATGACGGCCTATCGGGCGGCGAAACTCCGGCTCTTCGAAGCGCTTCTCCCCGAAGGCGCGCCGGCGATCGCCTCGTCCTCCCTCGGCGTAACGACGCTTCGCGCGCTCCGGGCGATCGCCCGCCGCCGGCATCTCCGCTTCGAGACGGTGGGCGAGGGGGGCAGCCTGATCCGCCTCGAGCAGGTGACACCCCTGCCCGAGGGGCAGCTTCTGACGACGGCCGGCATGGAGGTCCTTCTTCCCTTGCCCGGCCGTTTCCAGGCCGAGAACGCGCTGCTTGCCGCCGGCCTTGCGATTCTGCTCGGCGATGCATCCGCTCTCTCCCGTCTCAGCCAGCTTCAGCCGGTGCGCGGCCGGCTCGAACGCGCCGCCGTGCTCGCCAACGGCGCTTCTACCTATGTCGATTATGCCCATACGCCGGACGCGCTGAAAAACCTGCTCGCCGCGCTCCGTCCGCATACTGCCGGGCGTCTCTTCATCGTCTTCGGTGCCGGGGGCGACCGCGATCCGGGCAAGCGTGCTTCCATGGGCCGTGCAGCGGCGGCCGGTGCGGACGAGATCATCGTCACTGACGACAATCCGCGGAGCGAGGATCCGGCAGCGATCCGCCGTGCCGTCCTCGCCGGCTGTCCGGAAGCCCGTGAGATCGGCGATCGTGAACAGGCAATCGCTGCCGTGCTCTCCGATCTCGGCCCGGGCGATGTGCTCGCGGTCGCCGGCAAAGGGCACGAAGCAGGTCAGATCGTGGGCGATCACATCCTGCCGTTCGACGATGTCGCGGTCATCCGTCGCCTGGTCGGCATTCCATGAACGCGCTTTGGTCCGCCTCCGCGCTCACCGCCGCCACGGGCGGGCGGATGACCATTCCTTTCTCCGCCGCCCGGGTGTCGATCGACAGCCGCACGCTCCGCCCGTCCGATCTTTTCGTCGCCCTGGCGGGCGAAAGGAGTGACGGTCACGCCTATGTCGCCGATGCGCTGAACCGCGAAGCCGCCGGCGCGATGGTGAGCCGCATCCCGCCTGGGCTTTCCGAGAACGCGCCGCTTCTTCTCGTCTCCGACACGCTTGCCGGCCTTGCCCGTCTCGGCGCCTTCGCTCGCGCCCGTGCCGGGGCGCGGGTGGCTGCCGTCACGGGCAGCGTCGGCAAGACCACCACCAAGGAGATGATGCGGCGGATTCTCTCCGCTTCCGGCCCAACCCACGCTGCGCGCGCCTCCTACAACAATCAGTGGGGTGTCCCGCTCACTTTGGCCGAGCTACCGCCGGACGCCGCCTTCGCCGTCCTCGAGATCGGCACCAACCATGCCGGCGAAATCGCGCCTCTCGCCGCGCTGGCGCGGCCGCACGTCGCCATCATCACGGCGGTGGCCAATGCTCATATCGGCCATCTCGGCAGCCTCGAGGCCATTGCCGACGAGAAGGCCGCCTTGCTCGCCGCGCTCGAACCCGGCGGCACTGCAATCCTGCCCGCTGATTCGCCCTTCCTGCCTCGTCTTGAAGTCCGCGTTCCGCCCGGCTGCCGGATCGTGACCTTCGGGGCGGACCCGCGTGCCGAGGCAAGGCTGATCGCCGCCGTGGCGGACGGCAATGGCAGTGAGGTCACCGCCAGGCTCTCCGGCGAGACCATCCACTTCCGCCTTGCGGCCGTGGGGCAGCACATGGCGCTCGACGCGCTCGCGGCGCTCGCTGCCTCCGCGGCCCTCGGCCTCTCTCCACACGACGCAGCGGATTCGCTCGCCGGTTTCGCCGCCCTGGCTGGCCGTGGCGCGCGCACGGCCATCCCGCTTCCCGGCGGCGAGGCGATTCTCCTCGATGAGAGCTACAATGCCTCGCCGGCTTCGGTGAGCGCAGCGCTCGCGGTGCTCGCGCTGAATGGCGGGGAAGGGCGTCGGGTCGCCGTCCTTGGCGACATGCTGGAGCTTGGCGAAGCGGCGGCCAGCGAGCATGAGGGCCTGGCGCCGGCGCTCGCGCAATCGGCCGATCTTCTCTTCGCCTGCGGGCCGCTGATGCGCCACCTGTTCGATCTTGCCCCCGCGCGCCTGCGCGGCGGCTACGCCACCGATGCCGAAACGCTCGCCCCGATGGTCGCCGCCGCCGTCGCCCCCGGCGATGTCGTGCTGGTCAAAGGCAGTCTCGGCAGTCGCATGCGACACGTGGTGGCAGCGCTGGCAGAGGCGCGGCGGACAAGGGGCCATGAAAGGGACCACGGCTGATGCTTTACCTTCTCAGCCGTCCCTTTGCGCATCAGGTTCTGCTCTTCAACCTGCTGCACTATCTCACCTTTCGCTCCGGCGCGGCCTGTCTCACCTCGCTCGTGGTGAGCTTCATCCTCGGCCCCGGTTTGATCCGGCGTTTGCGCGCGCTACAGAAAAACGGCCAACCGATTCGCGCACTCGGTCCTGAACGCCACCTGATCGAGAAAATCGGCACGCCCACCATGGGTGGCCTGCTGATCCTGATCGCGCTCACCGTCTCGACACTGCTCTGGGCGGATCTCAAAAGTATCTATGTCTGGGCGGTGCTCGCGGTGACCCTCGGCTACGGGCTGCTCGGCGCTGCCGATGACTATCGCAAGCTCGTCCGTCGCGATCATCACGGTGTGTCTCCGCGCATCAAGCTCTTGGCGCAGGCTGCAATCGGTCTCGTCGTCTCCTACGCGATCGCGCGCACGACCGGTGGGGCGCTCGGCACAGGCCTCGCCGTGCCGCTTTTGAAGCACGTGCTGATCCCGCTCGGGCCCGCCTTTCCCGTCTTCGGCACGCTGGTGATGATGGGCGCCTCGAACGCGGTCAATCTCACCGATGGGCTCGATGGCCTCGCCATCGTGCCCACGATCATCGTCGCCGGCGTCTTCGCGTTCATCGCCTACCTCGTCGGCAATCGCATCTTCGCCGACTATCTCGAGCTCGATGCTGTTCCCGGTGTCGGGGAGCTCGCCATCTTCTGCTCGGCGCTGATCGGTTCCGGCCTCGGCTTCCTCTGGTTCAACACCTGGCCGGCCACCGTCTTCATGGGCGATACCGGCTCACTGGCACTCGGCGGCGCGCTTGGCGCTGTCGCGGTTGCGACCAAGAGCGAGATCGTGCTTGCCATCACGGGCGGACTCTTCGTCCTCGAGACCGTCTCGGTGATCGTCCAGGTTTTCTGGTACAAGCGCACCGGAAGGCGCGTCTTCCTGATGGCGCCGCTGCATCATCATTTCGAGAAGAAGGGCTGGGCTGAGCCCACGATCGTGATCCGCTTCTGGATCATCTCGGTGATCCTGGCGCTGGTCGGTCTCGCCACGTTGAAAATCCGATGAGCGCGCCCGCCTTTCCTCCCGTCTTTGCCGGACGGCGCTTCGCCGTCATGGGGCTCGGGCGCAATGGATTACCGGCCGCCGAGGCGCTGGCTACGATGGGTGCCGAAGTGAGCGCCTGGGACGATGATGCGGCGTCCCGCGAGGCTGCGTCCCGCCACGGCATCCATCTCGCGAATCCGCTCGAAGGCATGCTCATCGCCGACGCGCTCATCCTCTCGCCAGGTATCCCGCATATTTTCCCCGCGCCGCATCCGGTTGCCGCCCGCGCCGCCGCGCAAGGAATCCCGATTCTCTCGGATGCGGAGCTCTTGTTCCGGGCCGTGCGTGCCGCCGGCTCCAAGGCGGGCTTCATCGGTGTCACGGGCACCAACGGCAAATCGACGACAACCGCCCTGATCGCGCACATCCTCAAGACCGCCGGGGTCCCATTCGCGGCCGGCGGCAATCTCGGTCCCGCCGCGCTTGCGCTGCCGCTGCTGCCCGACGCTGGATATTACGTTCTCGAGATGTCGTCGTACATGTTGGAGCGAATCTCGGAACTTCGGTTCGAGATCGCGATCCTGCTCAACCTCTCGCCCGACCATCTCGACCGCCATGGCGGAATGGAAGGCTATATCGCTGCGAAGCAAAGGATTTTTGCCCAGCGAACACCGCAGGGCCTCGCCGTCATCGGCAGCGATGATCAACCCTCCTGCGAGATCGCCGCTTCACTCGCACCCCCTGTTGCACGCATCTCCGGGGAAAGCACGGCAGATGTCTGGTGCGAATCGGGGACGCTCTGCGATCGTGCCGGGCCCATTCTCGCGATGCATGAGGCTTTCGCGCTGCCAGGCACGCACAACGCCCAGAACGCCGCCGCTGCCGCAGCCGTTGCGCTTGCGGTCGGTGTCACGCGACCGGCGCTCGCTGCTGCGATTCGTTCCTATCCCGGCCTGCCGCATCGCCAGCAATCGATCTGCCACGCAGGCGGCATCGAATTCATCAATGACAGCAAGGCCACCAACGCCGATTCGGTTGCGCGTGCGCTCGCCTGCTATCCGCGCGTCGTCTGGATCGCCGGCGGCATCGCCAAGGAAGGCGGAATCGAATCGCTCAAGCGTTTCTTCCCGCGCATTGCGGAAGCGTTTCTCATCGGCCGCGACGCTCCGCTCTTTGCCGCGACGCTCGCGCACTGTGGCGTCCCGCACCGTATCGTTGGCCGGCTCGAGGACGCGGTGCCCGCCGCCTATGACGCGGCGCGCGCCCGCTCCGTCCCTGTCGTGCTCCTCTCGCCGGCCGCGGCAAGCTTCGATCAGTTCCAGGGCTTTCCGGAGCGTGGTGAACGTTTTGCCCACCTTGCGCGTGCGCTCGCTGCCTGCCCGTCGGAAGGGAAGGCCGCCTGATGGTCGCGCCCTCCCGCGCCGATACGTCGCTGCTCGGCCGCTGGTGGTGGACGGTCGACCGCTGGACGCTGATCGCCGTCACCACGTTGCTCGGCTTCGGCTATGTCATGGTGCTCTCGGCGAGCCCATCGGTTGCTGTTCGCATCGGTGATCCGCGCGACCTGCTGATCGTCAAGCAGATCATCTTCCTTGCTCTTTCCGGGATTGAAATCGTCGTCGTCTCGCTTCTTTCCACCCAGACCATCCGGCGCATCGCGCTCTTTGGCGGCCTCATCGCGCTTCTCCTGACCGCCTTCACCCTCGTGCACGGTGTCGAGATCAAGGGGGCGAGACGCTGGATCGACCTTGCCGGAATTTCCTTCCAGCCGAGCGAGTTCCTCAAGGTCTGCTTTATCGTCGTCACCGCCTGGCTGCTCTCCGAACAGCGGCGCACGCCGCGCCTGCCCGGCACCGCCATCGCGCTCGGCCTCTTCGTCGTCATCGTCCTCTTGCTGAAATCCCAGCCGGACGTCGGCATGATGGGGCTGATTGCCGCGATCTTCCTCGCTCAGCTCTATCTCAACGGGTTGAACGTGATCTTCGTCGCGATCGGCGCGGGCCTGATCGCGCTCGGCGGCGTCGGGGCCTACATGCTGTTCCAGCATGTGCGCGAACGGGTGGCCGACTTCCTCCATCCCAATGGCGCCGGCGCCTATCAGGTGCACACGGCCCTTGAAGCCTTCGGCAATGGCGGTCTCTTCGGCACCGGACCGGGAGAAGGCCGGATCAAGGACATCCTGCCCGACGCCCATGCCGACTTCGTCTTCGCGGTCGCCGGCGAGGAATTCGGTCTCCTCATCTGCCTGCTCGTGATCGGCATCTTCGCCTTCATCGTGCTGCGGGGCCTGCTGCGCCTGCTCGCCGAGCACGACCTCTTCACCCTGCTTGCCGCCGGCGGCCTGCTGATGAGCTTCGGGCTCGAAGCCTTCATCAACATGGCCACCGCCCTCTCTCTCATTCCCGCCAAGGGCATGACCTTGCCGTTCATCTCCTACGGCGGGTCGTCCATGCTCGCAATCGGACTCGAAATCGGAATGCTGCTGGCGCTGACGCGCCGGCGGCATCACGCCGATCCATGAGCGCGATCCAGGCCAGGGGGCTTCGCCCCCTGGACCCCCACCAGGGCCTGAGGCCCTGGACCCCATCCAGGCTGCCCTTGGCCGCAGCCAAGAACGGGTTCCAAGGGCTCAGCCCTTGGCGGGGGGTGCAGGGGGGCAGAGCTCCCCTGCACTTGGAACGGTCGTCATCGCGGCGGGGGGCACGGCGGGGCATGTTTTTCCGGCCGAGGCGCTCGTTGAAGCATTGCGTCGGCGTGGCTGGCGGCCGGTGGTTTTCACCGACCAACGTGCCGCTGAGCGTGGTTTCGGTGGCGCAGAGCGGTATGTGTTGCCCGGCGCCGGTGTTGCCGGGCGCGGCCTGTGGCGTGGTGTGGCGGCATTTGGCGCCATGGCGGCGGGTGTGGCGGCTGCGCGGCGGAGGATGAGCGCGCTCAGGCCGCGGGTCGTGATTGGATTTGGCGGCTATCCGTCCGTGGCGCCGATTCTGGCGGCGCGCCTGACGGCGCGACGGCCACGGATTCTGTTGCATGAACAGAATGCCGTGCTGGGACGCGCCAATCGTGTCCTGGCGCCGCTCGCGGATCGATTGGCGGTGAGTTTCGCGAACACGATTCATGCGCCGCGGGGAGCTGCGGTCACCGGCAATCCCGTGCGCGCAGAAGTGCGGCCCGCGCCTTACGCGCCGCCGGGCGAGGGGCCGTTTTCCATCCTGATTTTCGGCGGCTCGCTTGGCGCGCGGGTGATGGCGGATCTCGTGCCTGAGGCGCTGGCAGGCCTTGCGGAGCGGGCACGGCTTCATGTCGTGCAACAATGCCGGCCCGAAGATCTCGAGCGGGTCTCGGAGATTTATGCGAGGTCCGGAATCAAGGCGGAGC
>JASHVY010000237.1 GCA_030044345.1 Acetobacteraceae bacterium
CAGGCCGGTCGACGCGACCCACCTGCCTCCCACTCCGACCACCCTTTCCACTCGAGACTCGGGTGGCCGCCTGCTGTGGCTCGCCGGGTGAAGGGGGCGCCGTCCACATCGCCGCTCGTTCGCGCTCAATCCGACTGGCCACGTCGCGAGCGACCTGGCGCAAGATCTCCTCCGAGAGTGCCTTGGACTCCCGATAGAGTTCGCTGATCAGCCGGAGATGCCCGGTCATCTCGTTGAAGGCGCGCATCGGATCGCGAGCAGCCACCGCCTCAAAGATGGCGGTGTGGTCTCGTACCGAAAGCGTGTCGGCCCCCGGCATGTGAATCGTTGTCGTACGCTGATCGATCAGCCAACCGACCAGGGCATCATAGATGCCAATGAAGACCGGATTCCGCGTAACCACCGCCAGCTCGGCGTGGAACGCAACATCGGTTCGCACGAAAAGGCCTATATTGCCGAGCGCCGCCGCGTTGGCGTCGAGCGCCGCTTTCAGGCGCGCGACGTCCTCGTCGGTCGCGACCCGCGCCGCCTGCCACGCCACGCCAGCTTCGAGGAGTAGACGCGCCTGCTCCATATGCTCGTGACCCTGGCCGGTAGCGGTCATGCGGCGGATTAGCGTGGCGACCTGGCCGGCGAGGAACTTGCCGGAGGGCGTCGTCACCCGGGCGCGAGTGCCACTGGTGATCTCGACCAGCCCCTGCTGCTGTAGGGTGAACAGCGCTTCCCGGACCGAAGGCCGGCCGACCCCGAACCGCTCCGCCAGCTCCTTCTCGGAGGGCATTAGCGTGCCTTCCTTGAATTCTCCCGTGGAGATCGCCCGCTCGATATGTTCTGCGATCTCGTCCGAACGCTTGCGTCGGAGCAGCGGCATCACGGACAGCGGTGGCTTCATGGCATTCGCTTACACTCCGTGGCATCGCCTGCGGTCCACGCCGTTCCGGTCAGACCGCGCGTTGCAATTGGCAAGGGGATAGGCAAACTGTCAATAGCTATGCCTCCTATTTATTCTTGACCTCGGCTGTTCAATCCGTTTGAGTATGAGGCCGGAAAATCCCGGGGGCTGGGTTTCGGGATGTCCTGCAGGTTCACAGCGGGTGGACGTGCTTCGGGAGGGTTCGTCATTCATGCGGCGTTCCGACATCCCCACCTCGGTGCTTCTCCTCGATGGCAATATTGCCAAGATGTGTGATCGAGCCATGGTCCTTGGGGGTAAGCTCCGCCCGCCCACGCAAAAGCCCACAAATGTGTCGAAATAGCCTAGCGCCTCCGCGCGGATGGTGCGATTGGAACGTGTTGTGCGAACAACGGTGAGGCCGAGGCGATGGCGCTCGGCGGCATCGGCGAGATCCTAATCACGGCGCCGCTGACCTCCTCCGAGGCGCTGGCACGCCTTCGGTGCTTGCTGCAGTGCCGCATCAATACGGCCATCGTGGCGGATCATCCGGCGGTGGCCGGCGAGCTCGTCGCCGTCGCGGAAGGCGCAGGGCGCAGGCTGAACGTGCTCGAACGTGCTTGTCGAAGTGGATGTCGGCCTGGGGCGCACCGGCTGCATCGAAATCGCGGACGCGGTCACGCTGGCGCAACGAATTGTGGCGTCGGCCCATCTGGTTTTACGCGGGGATTTAGGCCTATCGGGGCAATCCTCAGCAAGTCAGCCCGTTTTCCGAGTGCAGCCAATTGATTGGAATTCAGGCTGACGCGTTCGCGTAGTGATGCCCGCATTGCGATCAGCGGACCTAGTACCTCTGCACAGGGATTTTGACCGGTTGAGCCGAGGGTTGCAGAGGCCACCCTTAGCCGTCCGGGCCTACCCAAGGAGTCAAAATCCCTGTGCAGAGGTACTAGTGCCCGCCATCGTAACTGGAGGATACCGGCAGTCACCGCCTGGACGCCGCGACCGGTCTGTTCACGAAAATCCTGCCCGACTCTTAGCTGTTCATGGCTTCCTGCTATCGGGTGATCAGCGTTTCGGCGAGCGACAATCCCTTCCTCCCGTGGTTGTTCGCCGCAGCGACGGTGGTCTTGGTGAATACGTCGGCTGCGCGATGGCGAATGCCTGCTGGAAGGCATTCGCAACCGACAGGGGCAAGCCGCTGGCACTCAAGGTGCGGCGCCCGGCGCCGAGTCTCGCTTCATGGGCGGTGAGCACCGGGGGCTCGAATTTTGCGACAGGGCGGCCCCTGCGATCGGAGGAACAATCAGGTTCCTCACGTCGCATTGCAATCCGACGGTCAACCTGTATAGCGCGTTTCATGTCGTGCGAGGCAACGAGGGCATCGGTCTCTGGGCAATTCACACCTGGCACTCAGGAGGAAGCAATCTGTGAAGCAGTTTTTCCCAACCGATCATGCTGTACCGATCTCCAAGGCCGTGCGAGCGGGAGATTTCGTCTTGACCTCCGCGTATGGGCCATGGCTGTTCGACCCGCTCGCCGTCAAGTTTGACGAAGCGGGCAACGTCATCAATGACGGGACCGGCAACGGTGACATGAGCTTGGAGGAGCAGGTCCATCGGACTTTCGGCTTCATCAAGGATGCGCTCGCCGTCGCCGGCTGCACCCTGACGGATGTTGTCAGTTGCGAGTGTTGGCTCAGTGATGCGCGCGATTTCGTCGCCTTCAACCGGATTTACAAGACCTATTTCTCCGGCAATCCCCCAGTTCGATCGATCTTTCCCATGCGGTTCAATTTCAACTGCAAGGTTGAAATGAAGGTCGTGGCCTACAAGCCACTCAACGCGTGATGCCGCCTCCTGTTTCACGGGTTTTAGTTCGCGGCATTAGCGGACGATCGGATGCGAGGTAATCCGGCGTTCGTCGTCCTCGACGCGCACGGCGCTCCGAAAAGTGCGCCAGCCTCCGCGACGCTGCCCGCCGAAGTCATTGCCGTCCCCGGCGAGGCGTCGGACTACACGATATCCTCCACTCTCTCCGCGAGCGGAGACGCATGGGGCGCCAGCCAGACGGCACCGGTCCCTCGTTATCGGCCGCCAGACTGACCTCGTCATCGAAGACGGCCTGAGACTATCCGGTGCATAGAAACGTTGCTTCATGCAGCCCCACCAGACGGGAACGCTCGTCACGCGATTGACACCGACCAGCGCGCCTTTCCGGCCTCGCTGACATCCCGTGAGCGCCGCAACACATCGCCGTTCTCTCAACACAGCCTTCAGAGGAAACTTACGCCGCTCAGGTGGCATAACGGAGCTCGCTACCGCGCAAAACGCGAGACCTTTGCCAACTCCGAGTTAAGTTGACGATGCCGGTCGGCACGTTTTGAAGGAGGCTCCTGGTGACCCGACAACTGACCCTGCCCGCTCCCGTGACCCTTGCTGCCTTCGACACCCTGTTTGAGCAAGTTAAGAACTGGGGTCGATGGGGGAGGAACGATGAACTCGGCACGCTCAATTACATAACTCCGGCCAAGATCGCGGAGGCGGCGAAGCTCATCCGCAAAGGACGCTGCGTATCGATGGCCATTCCGATCAACAAGACGGCCGGTCCCGATAATCCGAATCCGGCGGTGCATCTGATGTCGCTGATGCACGACTTGCCGGTAAGCGAGAGCGGCCTCTC
This sequence comes from Acetobacteraceae bacterium, assembly GCA_030044345.1. Lineage (GTDB taxonomy): Bacteria > Pseudomonadota > Alphaproteobacteria > Acetobacterales > Acetobacteraceae > JAKAWQ01. The sequence goes on from JASHVY010000237.1 coordinate 3,575, forward strand.
CTTCGGCATGTGCTATCTCGCGATGGCCAGCCATGGAGACGCCCATACGCATGTCGATGCGCTCAATCACGTGGGGTACAAAGGCACGCTGTACAACGGCAAGCCAGTCTCACTGCTCACCTCGCGCGGCTCGCAATGGGGCAGTATCGCCGCCTACCACGCCGGTATCGTCGGCCGAGGAGTTCTGCTCGATGCGGCTCGTAATCGCCGGATTGACTGGCTGGAGCCCGGCGAAGCCGTCCCCTGCGCCGAGCTGGAGGAGATCGAAAAATCCCAGGGGGTTCGGCTGGGGGAGGGCGACATCCTAGTCTTCCGGACTGGCCATCATGCCCGGCGGCTGGCCCTCGGCCCCTGGAACAACGATTATCCGCCGGCGGGTCAGGGCAAGGCTGGCTTGCATGTCGACGCCGTGCCGTGGATGCACGAGCGTCGCATCGCGGCCTTTCTTCCCGACGGTGACGGCGAAACCGTACCGAGCTATGTCGAGGGCATGCCCTATCCGATCCATGCCCTGCAATTGACCGCGATGGGCATGCTGGTCTCCGATAGCCTTCAGCTCGAGGACCTTGCGAAAGCCTGCGAGGAGGAACAGCGTTGGGAATTCATGGTGGTCGGGTTGCCGTTGCGCCTCCCCGGAGCCACGGGCTCGCCATGGAATCCGATCGCGATCTTCTGACTGGGCTGCGAAATGGGGCGGCACGAATGGAACGGCGGTTTGCGGATAAGATCGCCCTGGTGACAGGCGCGACTACAGAGATCGGTGAGGCAACTGCAGGTCGCTTTGCCACGGAATCCCAGACACGCTGCACGACGAAGATCCCGTAGCCGCCCCGCCCCCGCGCGTCAGATTTCGATTTCGTCCATAGGTATAGATGCGCTGTCCCATGGGCGTTCTTTCCCCGGACAGTAAAAGCGATCAAGAACGCAGGTACTGTGGACTTTGGTGAGGTCGGATAGGCCGTGGACTCCAGTGAGCCCAACGAGTCGCTAGCGAGCAGCCACCAGCCGGGGCGCCACGGGAGGTCGGCTCGGCTTTAAGATTACCCCTTCGTCGACCACTTCAACGTTAGCGCCTGGGTAGACGGCGAGGGCCATAGCAAGTGTATTGGTCCATTTGTTCTTGAAGTGATAAGCCTCTCGGTATGCAGTCCCAAACTGCGCTTTTAGAGCTTTCCAGGTAATCAACCTCGGGGCCGCAAGTACATGTAAGCGATAAGCAAGCCATAGATAGCAATCCAATGCGGCTGGGTTATTGTTGATAGCCTTGATTGCTGCTTCCTCTAATGGAACCGGGTGCTTTTTTAGTTGCTCAAAAAAGCCCTCCGAGAGTTTAGCGGTCTCTAGCGTCAACCTGCCTTGGCCCCCAGTTTCGTCTTCAATGAAGAGCGCTCGATCAACAATGCTTTGGTTAATAAGTCCCGCTGTTTTTCCACCTTGAATGTGGAACGTCAGCCGGCATCGGCTGATGCGTTCAGCTTGATCCTTGACTAGTTTGCCTGTTCGGCCACCGACGCTTACGCCAATCCTTCCAAGCCAATCCCGAAGAGACCTTCCCAATTCGACTTCCCGCGAGCCAGTCCGAAGGGCTTCAGTCTGGAGGTAGAGAAGGATCAGCCGGGCGTGTGAACCGAAGGGAACGCCAAGGAATTCTAGCGGGCCATCCCCGTTTTTAGGCCTACGTCCCGGCTCAACTACCAGCCTGATACGCTCAACAGCGATTTCCCAGGGCTGATCGTCGCTTAGGCGTCGATGTGGAAGGGCGCACTGTGCCCAACCGGAATACACAAAGTTGAGAGCGCCGTCCTCGTCACCCATGTAAAGTGCAGCCGCCTCGACGACGTTGCGGTCAAGGCCAGCTTCAATAGCAGCTTTCTTGCCCACCGCGTGCAGGAGGTCGTGGACCGTCCCCATTAGATATGACGCTTTCCCTCAATCGTTACGATGGTTGGCAGGTAGCCACGTTTTTCCACATTTGTCGCTGTGGACTTCGGTGAGCAAGCTACTAGCAAGGGATATTTGATTTCTATTATTAGCTTCCTCACCCAAGTCCACGGGATAACCCTGGAAATCCGTTGATTTTTTGTCTTTTCCGGCTCACCAGGGTCCACGGATTCACTCACCAAGGTCCGCACTCGGGATGTGGGCAGGTGACGCCCCTCCCTCACCAGGGTCCACGCGGATTACGCGACTCGGTACTTGCGAAGCTAAATCCGCCGCCGTTCGAACCACTCGTCGAGTGCCTCGATCAACATGTCCTGAATGGTGCGCCGTTTGAGTCGTCCTGGCCCAGGCTTCCCCGCCTCCATGAGGCGGAGGTAACGGTTCTCGTCCAACTTCACCGTGGTGGCGACCACCTGACCATAGCTTTGAGGGGGTGGAGCCGGTGTTCGCGTGATACTTGGTTGCTGCGTCGGTCGCACCGACGCTCGCGGCGCAACAGCGAACTCTTTCCCCGTTGGAGGCGTTCGAAGGGTTGTGCTCGCTCCGTAGCTCATCGTCGTCGTTGCAGGCGTTGGCGCGGCGGGCGCCAATGCCTCGGTCGCTCCCCCCTCCCCTCCCCCAGGCGTAGTCAGCTCACTGTTGTCACCCACAATCGGTTTCGCGTCACCCTTTCGCGGGATTGGGAACGCGCTGAGATCTGGCGCTTTGCTCATGCTGCCGCCTTTGCGGATTTCCGCAAGCGCGTAGACACGTAGGTCCATAGCTCCGCAATTTCTCGCGCTGGATTGCTTCCTGGTTCGAGTTCCACGACGGTTCGGCCATCGATTCCAGAGCTCGGGAAGCTGACGGAGTGGTGGATCATCGGCGTCGCTACCGTTCCGTTTTGGGATAACGCAATGGCTGCTTGCCCGGTGATTCGGGCGTTCTTCGTCGCCCCGTTAATGACGAACACCATCGGCTTACCAGCATCCTCGACGATATCGATCGTGCGTCCGACGGCATCGAGATCGTCCGGCGATGGTCTGGTCGGGATAAGGACGAGATCCGCCAGGCGCACCACCGACTGGATTAGCGTAGTGGCTTGAGGCGGCGTATCAATCACGACGAGGTTGAATCCACCCCGCCGCGCTTGCTCAAGATGATCGGGAAGGTCTTCGAGACTGCTTGCGAAGAACACTGGCCTATCGGACTGACGCCTGTTCCACCATCCGGCCAAGCCTCCTTGGGGGTCAGCGTCGATAAGAACGACTGGCCCCTCCCCTACCCGCTCGGCTTGTACGGCCAGATGTCGAGATAGAGTCGTCTTTCCTGCACCACCCTTTTGGGACGCTAAAACAATGACATTCATGACATTCTCCGTCGGTGCGTCCGCAAAGCCATCGGTGTATCCGGGCATAGTCAAAGAGGGATAGCCGTGCGGACGTACATCCGCAAAGCCGTAGCTACGGCATAGTAGGCATCTGTCGATAGCTACTTACATCAGGACACCCGTCTATGTAAACCGCCGTCCGTGCGGATGGTAGTGCAGATCTCCGTAGAGATTGCGTCACGGAGTTACGTAACTGCGGATAGGGC
>JASHVY010000238.1 GCA_030044345.1 Acetobacteraceae bacterium
ACCGGGGCCCCGATCCATGCCAGGACAATGCCGCGCCCTTCCATCATCTCGGCGGCGTGAGCAGAGAGGATCAGGGCCATGACAGGACGCCTACCGTCTCACCCCGTCCCACGCAAGCAGGCGAGTCGCGACCGTCGAAATGGGAGGCGTGCTACCCCGGCGCTTCCCCACGGCATTTCGGGGTCGCCTCCAGACTATCTAACTATTTGAAAAACTTGGTCGGAGCGGCGGGATTTGAACCCACGACCCCCAGTCCCCCAGACTGATGCGCTACCAGGCTGCGCTACGCTCCGACCGGAACCGGCGATGTAGCAGCGGGGCCCCGGCGCTGCAACGCGCAGCGGCTCAGGCGAGCAGGTCGCGGATTTCCTCGAGCGCGTGCAAGGTCTCGGTCAGAAGCCCGCGCAACCGCTCCACCTCGGGCTCATGCTTCTGGCGTGCCCGCGCCCCCGCTGCACTGGCGCCGGAGGACGAGCCGGGCGGCATCCCCGGGGGCAGCCCGGGCAGCTCCGGGTCGCGCACCCGTTCGGCCGCCGCCGCGGCCTGCTCGGCCGGCGATGCCGGCGGAATTTCGTCCGCAAGCCGCCCGCCGCCCTCGCGAAGAAGCCGCTGCACACCCTTGATCGTATAGCCTTGGATGTAGAGAAGGGCCGAAATCCGCCGCAGCAGCGCAATATCGTCCGGGCGGTAGTAGCGCCGGCCGCCGCCTCTTTTCAGCGGCTTCACCTGGCTGAACTTGCTCTCCCAGAAGCGAAGCACATGCTGCGGGATATGCAGATCGTCCGCGACCTCGCTGATCGTACGAAAGGCGTTCGGCGCCTTGCGCGGCTTGCCGGCGCCTTCCCCGACATCAGCCGGCGCCGCCGCCGAAGGGCGGTCGGTCGCGCTCATTCGTCATCATCCTCTGCGGAGCCCTCCCCGGGCTCCACGCCATTTACCCGCGCGCGGAGCGACTGGCTCGGGCGGAACACCAGGACCCGGCGGGGCAGGATCGGCACCTCGATGCCGGTTTTCGGATTGCGGCCGATCCGCCGCCCCTTCTGGCGCACGGAAAAGGTCCCAAACCCACTGATTTTCAAAGATTCTCCGCTTTCGAGGGCCGTCACCATGCGGTTCAGAACCGCCTCCAGCAAATCGGCCGATTCGTTCCGCGAAAGGCCGACTTCCGCGTAGATCTTCTCCGCGAGATGCGACCGGGTGATCGTTGGCATCGAGAAAGGTTAGGACGGGCGCAACGCGCGCGTCAACTGCTCGTGCGTCGAGAAATCACGAAAGCTCAGGATATTGGACGTTGATCGCGCATCATACCCTGAGCAGCGCGGAGCCCCAGGTGAGGCCGCCGCCGAGCGCCTCCATCAGCACGAGCTGGCCCGGACGGATGCGGCCGTCGGCAAGCGCCTCGGCAAGAGCGAGCGGGATCGAGGCGGCCGAAGTATTGGCGTGCCGATCCACAGTGACAACAACCCGCTCCGTCGGCAAGTGGAGACGGCGGCCCATGGCATCGATGATGCGGAGATTGGCCTGATGGGGCACCAGCCAATCGACATCTTCATGGGTCAGATGGTTGGCCGCCAGAGCCTCGTCCACCGCTTCGGCCATGCGGGCAACCGCATGGCGGAAAACCTCCCGCCCATTCATCAGCAGCACGCCGGGCCGGTCGCGCCGCCCGACCGCGCCATCCACCGAGAGGAGATCGCCGAATGCGCCGTCCGAATGAAGATGGGTGGAAAGAAGCCCGCGATCGGTGCTGGCGCCGCTGCCGGCTCCGGCAGTGAGGAAGACTGCGCCGGCGCCGTCGCCGAAAAGGACGCAGGTGCCGCGATCCTGCCAGTCGAGGATCCGGGAATAGACCTCGGTTCCGATCACCAGGGCGCCGCGTGCCTGGCCGGTGCGGATCAAGGCGTCCGCGACGCCAAGCGCATAGATGAAGCCCGAGCAGGCGGCGGAAAGATCGAAGGCGAAGCCATGCGCAATGCCGAGCGCATGCTGGATGCGGACGGCGGTGGCGGGAAAGGCCTCGTCGGGTGTGCTGGTGGCGACGATCAGCGCATCCACGTCCTTGGGCACCGCGCCGGCCGCGGTCAGGGCAGCGCGGGAAGCCGTCGCCCCCATGAAGGTGGCAGTCTCGTCGGGTTCGGCGATATGGCGCTGGCGGATGCCGGTGCGCGCGGCGATCCACGCGTCGGACGTCTCCAGCCGGGCGGCGAGATCATCGTTGGTGACGATGCGGCGCGGCAGATAGCCGCCGGCGCCGGCGAGAAGGGCACGAACCGCAACGCCGCCCCTGGAAGACTGATCGGCAAAGACATGAGGGGGAAGAAGCGGAGCCGCGCTCAAAGCAGGAACCGTCTCGTCATTCATAGGCGCCTGCGCTCCTCCGGCCCCATGTCGTCGCCCGTGTCGTCGCCCGGGTCGTCATAAGTCACAGCGCCGCCGTAAGCCGGCCCATGCGCGCAAGGCCGGTGCGTATCGCATCGTTGAAGCCGTACAGCACCATATCCATCGCCACGTCGAGCGCGTGGGCAAAGCCTTCGGCGTCGGTGCCGCCGTGCGATTTCACGACCACGCCGTTCAGCCCGAGCATCACCGCGCCATTGTAGCGCCGCGGGTCGAGCCACTCGCGCAGCCGCTCGAGCGCGGGGCGCGCAAGCAGGTAGCCAAGCCGCGCCGAGAGGCTCGATTCGAAGACCTGGCGAAGCAGGCCGCGCACGAGCTTGAGCGCCCCCTCGCCCGTCTTCAGCGCGACATTGCCGGTGAACCCGTCCGTCACGATCACATCGGTGGTGCCGGCGGCGATGTCGTAGCCTTCGACGAAGCCGCGGAACTGCGGTCCGATCGGGCTCTCCTTGAGCAGCTCGGCCGCCTCGCGAAGCTGCTCGCCGCCCTTCATCTCCTCCGAGCCGACATTCAGAAGGCCGATCGTCGGAGCGGGAAGGCCGAGCACGATGCGGGCGAAGGCCTCCCCCATCACCGCGAACTCGATCAGGTTGCGCACGTCGCAGGAGACGTTGGCGCCGAGATCGAGCATGATCACGTCCCCGCGCTCGGAAGGGCCGATCGCGGCCATCGCCGGGCGGTCGATGCCCGGCAGCGTCTTGATGACGATCTTCGCAAGCGTGAGCAGCGCCCCGGTATTGCCGGCGGAGATCACTCCCGCCGCCTCGCCGCCGGCGACCAGGTCGATCGCCATGCGCATCGAGGCATTGCGCATCCTGAGCGCCGCGGTGGGCTTCAGCTCATCGCCGATCACGTCCGGGGCATGGCGGATGAGCGCGCTTTTCGCGGCCCGGTGAAAGCGGCCAAGCAGCGGGTCGAGCCGCGCGGCATCGCCCACCAGCAGGAAGCGCATCTCGGGATGGCGCTCGGCCGCGATCTCCAACCCGGCAACGAT
>JASHVY010000239.1 GCA_030044345.1 Acetobacteraceae bacterium
CCGCACCGAGCGGTACGTTGACGAGGAAGATGGCCCGCCACCCGACACTCTGAACCAACACACCCCCGACGATCGGCCCAGCGGCGAGCGCGGCACTTCCCGCCGCCGTCCAGAGGGCAATCGCGCGTACACGCGCCGCCGCGTTCCCGCCGGTTTCGTGCCTTAGAAGCGCAAGCGAGCCGGGCACGAGCAGGGCAGCCCCAGCCCCTTCCAGAACCCGCGCGGCGATCAGTGAGACGAGCCCCGGCGCGAACCCGCAGCCAAGCGAGGCGAGCGCAAAAAGCGCAAAGCCGGCTTCGAAGACGCGGCGCTGACCGAACCGATCGCCCGCCGAGCCCGCGGTCAGCAGCAGCGAGGCGAAGGCGATGGTATAGGCGTCGGCGATCCATTGCAGGCCGGAGACGCTCGCGCCAAGCGCATTGCCCATGCGCGCAAGCGCGAGATTGACGATCGAGACATCGAGCTGGACCAGCACGAAGCCGAGGCTCGTCGTCGCGATCACGGACGCGAGCGAGGAACGTGTATCCGTACGAACGGAACTCAGGGGGGCGATCTGCATGCCGAGCACTCCGGGCCGATGTCCCCGGAACGTGATGCCGAACGACACCCCTGTCCGCGGCGATCGCTTCGGCGGATCCCGAACCGTCCGGCGATGACAGAAGCGCCCGGATGACCTATTTTTCCGGCATGTCCGCCACCGCGCCATCGATCGCGGAGGTTGCCGCGCTCGTCGGCAACCCGGCACGTGCCAATATGTTGACGGCGCTGCTCGACGGCCGCGCACTGACGGCAGGCGAGCTTGCCCACGCAGCCGGCGTTTCACCTCAAACGACGAGCGGCCACCTCGCGAAGCTCGCGGAGGCACGGCTCCTCCTGCTCTCGAAGCAGGGGCGCCACGCCTATTACCGGCTCGCCTCGCCTTTGATCGGGCGGATGCTCGAAGGGATCATGGCCGTCGCCGCCGATGGCCCGCCACGCTACCGGCCCCGCTCACGCGGGGACGAGGCGCTGCGCACCGCGCGTACCTGCTACGACCATCTGGCCGGCCGGCTCGGGGTTGCTCTCGCCGATACATTGTCGGCGCGTGGACAAGTGGAGATGGGTGAGGATGGCGGCGAGGTCACGGAGGACGGTGCAGCCTTCCTCACGGATTTCGGACTGCCGATCACGGACCTCCGCAACGGTCGGCGCACTTTCTGCCGCCCCTGTCTCGATTGGAGCGAGCGGCGGCCCCACCTCGCGGGCGCACTCGGCGCGGCACTCACCGACCGGCTCTTCACGCTCGGCTGGATCATGCGGCAACGGGATACGCGCGCCGTCCTGATCTCGGCAAAGGGCCGCGCGGGATTGAAAGCGGCCTTCGGCATCGAGCTCGGCGCAGATGGCGCTTGAGCGAAGGACGCCCCGAATGATTTGATACCCGCCCAAACCGGTCGGGAACGCAAAATGTTGCGCTCCGCCGCATAAGATCGGCAGGGACCGGGAGGGAACGAACGATGCCTGATCAATATGGCTTCTGGCAATCCGGAAGCCACGAAATTGATCGCCGAAGAGAAACGAGAGCATGATGACCGAAAGTCGCCATGCTCTCGCGCTTCGGAGCTATGTTCACGGGGCGAGTGCCGTGCCCTTGCTCGGCGAGACGATCGGCGAGAATTTCTCACGCATCGCCGCACACCATGCCAAACGGCCCGCACTGATCGTGCGTGAGCAGGGGATTCGCTGGTGCTATGCCGAGCTTGCCGCGGCGGTGGATCGCCTCGCCGCCGGCCTTCTTGCTCTCGGTCTCGAACCGGGCGAACGCGTCGGAATCTGGTCGCTCAATTGCGCCGAATGGGTGCTCGCACAATTCGCGACCGCTCGTGCCGGCCTGATCCTCGTCAATATCAACCCCGCCTACCGGGTCACGGAGCTCGCCTATGCGCTCGCAAAAGCCGGCTGCGCGGCGCTGCTGACAGCCTGCCACTTCAAGAGCAGCGACTATATCGGCATATTGAACGCGCTTCTGCCCGAGCTCGCGACGAGCCGGCCTGGCGCACTCGCCGCGGCGCAGTTGCCCGCGCTTCGCGCGGTGATCCAGCTCGAGGGTGAAACCGCGCCCGGCTGCCTTCCCTTCGCCGAGGTGCTCGCCGCCGGCGGACCGACAGAGCACGCACGCCTTGCGGCTCTTGCGGAAACGCTTCAGTGCGACGAAGCCGTGAATATCCAGTTCACAAGCGGAACAACAGGTGCACCCAAGGGCGCGACCCTCACCCACCACAATATCCTCAATAACGGTTTCTTCATCGGTGAGGCCATGCGCCTCTCCGAAACCGATTCCCTCTGCATTCCCGTGCCGCTCTATCATTGCTTCGGCATGGTGCTCGGCGTGCTCGCCGCGGTGACGCACGGCGCTGCAATGGTCTTCCCCGGTCGCGGGTTCGACGCGCTGGCAACACTTGGCGCCGTCGCTGAGGAACGCTGCACGGTGCTCCACGGTGTACCGACGATGTTCATCGCCGAGATGGAGCACCCGGACTTCGCAAAATTCGATCTCTCGAGCCTGCGCACCGGCATCATGGCCGGCTCGCCTTGCCCGATCGCAGTGATGCGGCGCGCTATCGAGACAATGCATCTCTCCGAGATCACGATCGCCTATGGCATGACCGAGACCAGTCCGGTGAGCTTCCAGACCTCGGTCGATGATCCGCTCGAGAAACGGGTCTCGACCGTCGGCCGCATCCACCCCCATGTCGAGGTGAAAATCATCGATGCGAACGGCTTGGTTGTCCCGCGCGGCACGCCCGGCGAGCTCTGCACGAGGGGATATTCGGTGATGCTCGGCTATTGGGACGATCCGGTGCGCACCGCCGAAGTGATCGATGCGGCACGCTGGATGCATACCGGAGATCTCTCGACGATCGATGAGGAAGGCTATTGCAGCATCGTCGGCCGTATCAAGGACATGGTGATTCGCGGGGGTGAGAACATCTATCCGCGCGAGGTGGAGGAATTCCTCTACCGCCACCCGAAAATCGAGGACGTACAGGCATTCGGAGTGTCGGACCCACTCTTCGGCGAAGAGCTTTGCGTCTGGGTCCGGTTGCGGGCGGGCGAAACCATGACGGAAGATGAGCTGCGTGCATTCTGCCGTGACCAGATCGCGCACTATAAAATTCCGCGCTATGTGCGCTTCGTCGACTCCTTCCCCATGACCGTTACCGGCAAGGTACAAAAATACATCATGCGCGAGCGCATGATGGAGGGACTCCGCATCACGGCACCAACCTAGGGCCCGGGGCTCTACCCCTTTGACCCCCCGCCAGAGGCTGAGCCCTTGGCGGGGCATTGTCACGTTAGAGCGTGCGGCTACGCGTTTGCGAAATCAGGCCGCCTTGCGCACACACGTCTTCCGCTGCCACACTTTGAACGCTGGAACTCTGGTTTCGCGATAACGGCGGGCATCGACGAGATGGCGGGGCCACAGATGAACGAAGGGCGGATAGGAAGTCCTGAGCTTGGCCAGAACATCACCGGCCGGCGCCGGCATCCCACCAGCGCAGGATATCCAGCCCATTCCAGTGAAGGACTCCCTTGTGGCGATTGATGTAATCGTACACCTCCTCCAGGTAGCGGATGCGAT
>JASHVY010000240.1 GCA_030044345.1 Acetobacteraceae bacterium
TCGCTGAGCTGTCCGCTGAGGCTACCGGTCACATCGGTTTGCGCAAAGGCTGCGGGGGAAATCGCGCCGCCCAGAGCGGCAAACAACACGGCCAGCGCCCCAAAGAGGCTGGCGATCCGGCAAATTCTCATAGATTGCGTCCTGGTCCTTGGAAGATGAATGCTGGTACAGCTCAATGTTGAAGTCCTTTTTTTGTCTGCGGGCACGCCCCAGGCTCGCCCAGCGAGCCCGGGGTTAGCGCGGGAGTCCAGACGGGGAACGGGGCGACAAGCAGCTGCCTGAACTGTGAGCGCGAGATTACGGCAGATGTGAACAGACGGCTACGAATTTGGGACGAATCGTCGCAGGGACGTGTCGAATCGCAGCCTGACCAGGGGCAGCGAGAAGACGCTGCCGCAGAGGTCTGCGGCGCGCCGGGCACAGTATCATCAGAGCATCGCTTGCTTCGCCTGTTCGCATTCGGTTAGAGTACACGCTATTCGATGGAGCGAATTCAAAACCTGGCTGCTCCGGGCCAGTCCGTTGAGCCGAAGGGGCATCGTTTCCGCCGGCGCGCGGCCATCTGGCTGCCCATCATTCTGGCTCTGCACATTCTGATCGTGCTGCACGCGGCGCAGTGGTATGCGTACGCGGCGTTCGCCGGCGACTTCTCGCACCCGCTGCGGTATCTGCGCTGGTCGATGGAGCTGTGGTACACGCGGGCCGCGCTGGCGCCGCCGATCATCTACTTTGCCCTGCGGTACCGCTTCGATCCGTCGCGATGGCTGCGCTGCCTCGTTCGCTACACGGTGATCGCCCTGGTCCTGGCGGCGCTGGCCTCCGCGGTCCAGGTGCGCGTGGTCACGCGCCTGCACACGGAGAAGTACTTCGATCAGGTTCCGGCGCCGGAGGATCACCCCGTTCAGGTTCCCCCCGCTCACCATGGGCTGGAGGCGTTTGCCATCCGCGGCTGGACCCATCTGATCTACAACATGTTCACCTGCTGGATGCTGATCGGACTGGTGCAGGGGGTGATCTACTATCGCGACGCGCGGCAGAAGGAGCTGGAACGCTCGCAGCTGCAGGCGCAGCTGGCCACGATGCGGCTGGAGATCCTGCGCATGCAGCTCAACCCGCACTTCCTCTTCAACACGCTACATGCCATCTCCACGCTGGTGGAAGACGAACCGCACACGGCGGAAGAAATGATTCTGCAGCTCAGCCACCTGCTGCGCAGCATTCTGGACTGCAACCACATGCACGAGATCCCGCTGGGGCAGGAACTGCAGCTGGTTCGGGCGTACCTGGCCATCGAACAGGCGCGCTTTGGCGAGCGGCTCGCGGCCAGCATCCATGTTCCCGACCAGCTGCTGCACTGCGCGGTGCCGCAGCTGATTCTGCAGCCGCTGATCGAAAACGCAATCCAGCACGGGATTGGCGAGAATGCCGGGAGCGATGTGATCGAGATTATGGCGCAGGAGACGGCCGGCTTTCTTCATCTCGAGGTGCGGAATGCCAACGGCCGGCTGTGCCAGCCTTCCGATGCGTGCCTGCGCAGCGGCATTGGGCTGTCGAACACGCGGCTGCGGCTGGAGGCGCTCTATACCAGCAAGGCTGAGATCGGCCTGCACGGTTTGACACCGACGGGAGTGGCGGCGCGCATCTCCATTCCCATGCACGAGCTGCCAGAGAAGATCGATCGGGCGGAGGAGGCGATCGCCGGATGAAGCTGCGCGCGATTATTGCCGATGACGAAGAGCTGGTGCGGCGTAGCATCCGCAGGTTTCTGCGCAACCACGAGGTGGAATCCATTACGGAATGTACCGACGGGCGGCAGGCGCTTGATGCGATCCGGGCTGGAGACGCCAACCTGCTGTTTCTCGATCTGCAAATGCCCAGGGTTCATGGCATGGATGTGATTGCCACGCTGGGCGAGGAAAACATTCCTCCGACCATCATCATCACCGCGCATGCCAATCATGCCGTGGAAGCGTTCAACTTGCATGTGGTGGATTACATGCTGAAACCGTTTGGGCGGGAGCGCTTCGACAAAGCGGTAGCGCGCGCCATGCAAAGGATCGAGATTCGCGAGCGGCCCGACGATCCTTTTTCCCCACGCGAGTCGATGGAGGATCTGCTGCGGAACTTTGCGCCCAGGCAGGAGTATGCCGACCGCCTGGCGGTGCCGCATAACGGAAGGATCTATCTGATCGAAACCAGGGAGATCCAGTGGCTGGAGGCCAGCGGCAATCTGGTTCTGGTCCACTGCCAGCAGGGGACCTACGCGCTGCGGCGCCCACTGCACAGCATCCAGAAGCAGCTCGATCCGAGAAGCTTTATGCGCCTGCATCGCTCGACGCTGGTGAATGTGCGCTTCATCCGCGAGATCCAGCCATGGTTCAAGGGACACCACCTGGTCGTGCTGAAGAGCGGTCAGGAGCTGCGCATGAGCCGGTATCAGCAGGACGGCATCCAGCAGCTGATCGGAACCGCATCCACCGCGAAGCAATGAGGCCTCCCTTTCGTCATTCCCGGATCGGCTGGAGTTACGGTAAAACCATTGCGTTGCTGCAGGGCAGTGTGGTCACTTCGGACGCTTTGGCGGAACGATGCAATGATCAGTTCTTAAGCGGTTTATGCTCGCAACCGTCAAATGGCGATTGGGCAGACCAAAAGGGTGTGAGCGTAGCGAAGTTCAATCGTGAATACGGGCGTCTGTTTGACGCTCCGCTACCCATCACCGCCGAAGAGTGGCGGCACGCAAAATGCCGGCGACAATGTGCCGACGAGGCATGAGGCGGATCTTCAAAGAGAGACAACTAGCCACGTCACCTTCGACCGACGAGAGCTAACGTTATGTCGGCTAGGTGTGAGGTTTCAATAGGTTGTCCATCTGATGGAGAACTGGGAAGCTGGGTTTGCGAAGACTCAGGGTTCCAGGAGGCCAGATGGACTGTCACCAGAATGCCCGACTGACGATGCGCAGTCGAGAGCAGTTAATCCGGAAAGTGGTTGAGGAGAGATGCACGCTGAAGCAGGCCGCGGCCTGCTTCAGCGTGAGCGCGAAGACGGCCGCCAAATGGGTGCGGCGTTTTCGTGAGGAGGGAGTGGAGGGCCTGCGGGATCGCACCTCGCGCCCGCACCGGCTGCGCCGTCCAACAGCGATTGAGCTGGTGCAGCGCGTCGAACAGCTGCGCCGCCAGCGCTGGACGGGACTGCGCATCGCGCAGCAGACAGGTCTCAGCCGCGCCACCGTCAGCCGCATCCTGCGCCGGCTGAAGCTGAGCCGGGTGCGTGACCTGGAGCCGAAAGTGCCCGTGCAGCGCTACGAACACGCCCGCCCCGGCGATCTGCTCCATCTGGACATCAAGAAGCTGGGCCGCATCGCACGGCCCTCGCACCGGGTTACCGGCGACCGGCGCGACCGCGTTGCCGGCATCGGCTGGGAGTACCTGCACGTGGCTATCGACGACCACTCGCGCATCGCCTTCTCCGCCATCCATCCGGACGAAAAACGCGAGTCGGCGCTGGCCTTCCTGGTCGCCGCGCTGGAATACTACGCTCGCTTCGGCATCCGCTTCCGCGCCCTGCTGACCGACAACGGTCCGGCTTACCGCTCGCGCGCCTTCGCTCAGGCCTGCCGCGCTCTGGGCCTCAAGCACCGCTTCACCCGCCCCTACACGCCGCGCACCAACGGCAAGGCCGAACGCTTCATCCAGACCGCCCTGCGGGAATGGGCCTATGCGCGCACCTATCAGAACTCAAATGAACGCAGCCAGGAGCTTCGCCCCTGGCTGCATCAGTACAAC
>JASHVY010000241.1 GCA_030044345.1 Acetobacteraceae bacterium
AGCAGGATGAGGTCGCTTGCACTCATCCATCCCGCTCCCGGTCATTGTTTCCTCGCGTGATTCAGACCTCCGGTGTTCCCACCTCCCGTCATCACGCTCTCGAGCAGGATGGGATCGCTCGCGCTCACCCTTCCCGCTCTCGCTATTTGTTTCTTCGCGCGACTCAGACCTCCGGTGTTCCCACCTCCGGTCATCACGCTCAAGAGCGCGCTCAACCACGCCGAGCCCGCCCGCGGTCAGATCACTGCCCAGGTCTTGGTCGCGAAATTGTGGTGCGCCTCGATATAGCGCACGGTGCCGGACTTGCTGCGCATCACCATCGAATAGGTCACCGCGCCCTGGCCGAAGCTGCGGACACCGTCGAGCATCGCGCCGCTCGTCACGCCGGTTGCGGCGAACATCACGTCCCCACCCGCCATCTCAGTGATCACGTATTTGCGGTTCGGATCCTGGATGCCCATGCCGCGCGCACGCTCGATCTGCGCCTTGTTCTCGAACAGAAGCCTGCCCTGCATCTGCCCGCCAACCGCGCGCAGCGCCGCCGCTGCAAGCACGCCTTCGGGCGCGCCGCCGGAGCCCATGTAGATATCGACGCCGCTTTCGGGCCGGGTGGCCGCGATCACGCCGGCAACATCGCCATCCGGGATCAGCATGATCCTCGCCCCGGCCTCGCGGCAGCGCGCGATGAGTTCGTGATGCCGCTCCCGATCGAGGATGCAGACGACGAGATCCCCAACCTCGCAGCTCTTGGCGCGGGCAAGGCTGCGCAGATTCTCGATCACCGGCGCATCGAGATCGACAATGTCTTCCGGCAGATTGCCGCCGACGGCGATCTTGTCCATGTAAACGTCCGGTGCGTGCAGGAACCCGCCGCGCTCCGCGAGCGCCACCACGGCCATCGCGTTCGGGCCGCCCTTGGCGGTGCTGGTGGTCCCTTCGAGCGGATCGACCGCAATATCCATCTCCGGCCCGCCCGCGCCCACCTTCTCGCCGATATAGAGCATCGGTGCTTCGTCCATCTCGCCCTCGCCGATCACCACCGTGCCGGCAATCGCCACCGTATCGAAGGCCCGGCGCATCGCGGTCACCGCTGCGCCGTCGGCCTCGTTCTTGCGGCCGCGACCCATCCATTTGGACGCGGCAATGGCGGCAGCCTCGGTGACCCGCACCAGCTCAAGAGCGAGATTGCGGTCGGTCACGACGCCCGGTCTGGAGGTCCTCTCGCTCATTCCCTTCTCCTTCGCATCTGGATCTCCGGAAATCGCCCTGCCTGGGCTCAGCCCGGCTCGATCCGGATCAGCGTCGGCTCTTCGAGTACGGCCTCGAACGAGGCAATGCGCGCCAGCGCCGTGCGCACCGCCGCCTCACCCGTCTCGTGCGTGACCAGCACCACCGCCACGGCCTCGCCGGGCGCGCGGCCATGCTGCAGCATCGACTCGAGCGAAACGCCGAAATCGCGCAGCACGGCGGTGACATCGGCGATGACGCCCGGCCGGTCGACCACCATCAGGCGCAAATAATAGCATCCGCTATGGAGCTGCATCGGCACCGATGCCTCTGGCGAAAGCTCCGCCGCCGCCGCGCCCCACACGGGCGTGAGACGCCCGCGCGCGAGATCGATGAGATCGGCGACGACCGCGGAGGCGGTGGGGCCGGCTCCCGCGCCCGGACCCTCCAGCACGACACGGCCGACGAAATCCCCTTCGGCCACGATCGCGTTCGTCACGCCATCCACCCGCGCCAGCGGCGCGGTCTCGGCCACCATGCACGGATGGACGCGCGCTGTGACCCCCTTGGCCGCAACGCCGCCGTCGCTCCGTCGCGCGATGCCGAGCAGCTTGATGCGATAGCCGAGCTCGTTCGCATAATGAATGTCGAGCGCGGAAATCCTGCGAATGCCTTCCACGTAGACATCACCGAAAGCGACTGGGCGGCCGAAAGCGAGCGCGGCAAGGATGGCAAGCTTATGGGCCGCATCGATGCCGTCGATATCGAAAGAGGGGTCGGCCTCCGCATAGCCAAGGCGCTGCGCCTCCGCCAGCACATCGGCGAATTCCCGCCCCTCCTCGCGCATCATCGAGAGGATGTAGTTGCAGGTGCCGTTGAGAATTCCGGCGACCCGCTCGATCCGATTGCCGGCCAGCCCCTCGCGCAAGGTCTTGATGACGGGAAGCCCCCCGGCGACCGCAGCCTCGAAGCCGAGCGGCGCGCCGCCGCGCTCGGCGAGCAGGGCAAGCTCGGCGCCATGAATCGCGAGCAGGGCCTTGTTCGCCGTCACCACCGGCTTGCCGGCGGCAAGCGCGGTCTCGACCAGCGTGCGGGCCACGCCCTCGGCGCCGCCGATCACCTCAATGACAACATCCACCGCCGGGTCGGCCACCAGGGCTGTCGGGTCGTCGAACCAGCGCAGGCCAGAGAGAGTAATGCCCCGGTCACGCGCGCGCGTACGGGCCGACACGGCCGTCACGGCGAGAGGCCGGCCGGCGCGCGCGGCGACGATGTCGGCATTGTCGCGCAAAAGCCGCAGCACGCCCATGCCCACGGTCCCAAGCCCGGCGATCGCGATGGAAAGCGGCCGGTTCATCGGTTCGGCCAGGCCCGGAGGCATGCTCCGTCGGGCCAGGAT
>JASHVY010000242.1 GCA_030044345.1 Acetobacteraceae bacterium
CGGTCAACAAGGAGCTCGACAAGATGGGCCCCGACGGCTCGGAGCTTCGCCTCGCCTTCGATGAATGGATCAGGCGCGAGATCGACCACATCGAGGAGGATCCCGCGCGCGCCGCCGAGATCGGCGCGGGGCTGCGGCAGGTGCTCGCCCATCCGACCGTGCAGGCCTGGCTCTGGGATGTCTGGCGACGGCTGCGCGAGGCGCTCGAGCGGGATATTGCCGATCCGGGCGGGCACAGCCTCGCGGTCATGGAGGGCATGCTGCGCAACCTCGGCGGGCTGCTCGCCGGCGATCTGGACGTGCAGGTGCGGGTGCAGCACGCGCTCGAGGCGGTGGTGGTCTCGCTCCTTCCGGCGGCGCAGGCCCAGCTCTCCGGCTTCATCGCCGGCGTCGTCGCCAACTGGGACACCGAGACACTGACAAGGCGGCTCGAGCTCTTCGTCGGGCGCGACCTGCAATTCGTGCGGGTCAACGGCTCGCTGGTCGGGTTCCTCGTCGGCGGGCTTGTCTATGCGGTGCTGCGTGCGACATTCGGTCCCGTGAATCTCTTCTGAGGCAGAGGGTTGATGCGGCTTTCGGTGCTCGACCAGTCAACGATCGTGTCGGGCCGCTCGCCGGACAGCTCGATCCGCGAAAGCCTCTCTCTCGCCCGTCATTGCGAGGCGCTGGGCTATGCCCGCTATTGGCTCGCCGAACATCATAATTCCGATTCCCAGGCCGGCACGGCGCCCGAGATCCTGATCGCCGCCATCGCCGCGACCACGACGCGCATCCGGGTCGGCAGCGCCGGGGTGATGCTGCCGCACTATGCCTCGCTCAAGGTGGCCGAAGAATTCCGTGTGCTCGAGGCGATCGCGCCCGGACGGATCGATCTCGGGCTCGGGCGCGCGCCGGGCTCGGACGGGCGCACCGCCTATGCGCTCAACCCGAATGCCGCCGGCGCGGCCGAGAATTTTCCCGCCCAGGTCGCCGAGGTGCTCGACTGGCTTGCGGGCCGGACGCTGCCGGAAACGCATCCTTTCCATGGCGTGCGCGCCCAGCCCGCGGGCCCGACGATGCCCGAGGTCTGGATGCTCGGGAGCTCGGATTACGGCGCCCAGGCCGCGGCCTATTTCGGCCTGCCCTATTGCTTCGCGCACTTCATCACCGACGGGCGCGGGGCGGCGGAGGCGCTCGAGGTCTATCGCCGCAATTATCGCCCGAGCGCGAGGCACCCGGAAGCGATGGCCGCGCTCTGCGTCTTCGCGATCGCCGCCGAGACGGAGGAAGAGGCCGAGCCGCTCTTTCTCAGCCGCGCGCTGTGGCGGCTCCATCGGGATCGCGGCGTCTTCCCGCCTTTCCCGAGCCCCGAGGAGGCTGCCCGCTATCCTTACAGCGAGGCCGAGCAGGCGCGGATCGAACGGATGCGCGCCCGCAGCTTCGTGGGCGCCGCAGGCCGCGTCGCGGAGCAGCTTGCCACGCTCGGAGAGGCGCTCAAGGTCGAGGAGATCGCGGTGCTCACCGCCACGCACGATCCGGCGGCGCGGCGGCGCTCCTATACCCTTCTCGCGCGGGAATTCGCGCTCGCGCCGGCGCCCGAGCCGGTGTGAGTCCCGTGCGACTCACGGTTGTGATTCATCGGGTCCGCCAGACCAGGGTTGCAGAGACCGCGTAGTTCCACACCACGCCGATCGCGGCGCCCGCCGCACCGGCGAGCGACCAGCCGGCATGGCGCCGATAGAGCATGCCGGCGATGCCGACATTGGCCACCGCGCCGATGCCGCAGACCAGCACGAAGAGCGCCCTGCCCTGCCACAGCATCCGGCCGCGCAGGCGCTGGTCGCGATAGGTGATGCGGTTGTTGAGCTCGAAATTCGCCAGCATCGCGACCAGCGTGGCGAGGCTTTGCGAGAGCTCGAAGCCGAGGCCGGCGAGCTTGGTGAGAATGCCGAGAACGGCGAGATTGACGAGCACGCCGAAGGCGCCGACGCAGGCGAAGGCGATGAAGCGCAGCGGCAGGAGGCCGCCCGAGAGCTTGTCGAGCAGGAGGGCCGCGAACTGAATCACCACCAGCACGTCGAGCTTGCTCTCCCCGGCGACCCGCGGGCGAAAAACGAAAGGAACCTCGACCACCCGCAATCCCTTCCCGCCCGCGAGCAGGAGATCGAGCAGGATCTTGAAGCCGGCTCCGGTCAGGCGCGGCGCGAGACGATCGAAGAGCGGGCGGGGAAGAGCGAAGAATCCGCTCATCGGGTCGGCGAGCCGGACCGGAAGAAAGCGCTGCGCGATGCCGATGCCGAGCTCGGAAATACGATGGCGCCAGGCCGACCCGAGCCCCGCCGCGTCACCGCCCGCGGCGTGGCGGCTGCCCACGGCGAGATCGGCGGTGCCGGCGCGCAGCGCGGCCAGCATCGGCGGAATGCGCGTCTCGTCGTGCTGCAGATCCCCGTCCATCACCGCGATGTATGCGGCGGAGGAAGCGAGCGCCCCTTCGATCACCGCGGAGGAAAGGCCGCGGCGGCCGATGCGGCGGATGCAGCGCACGCGGGCATCCTCCGCCCCCAGGCGCAGCACCTCGGCGGCGGTGCCGTCCGGGCTCGAATCATCGACGAAGATCACCTCCCAGGCGATCCCGGCCAGCGCGGAGGTGAGGTGGGCGACGAGAGGAGCGACGTTCGCCCGCTCATTGTAGCAGGGAACGATCACGCTGAGCTCGGGCACGCTGAGCTCGGGCATACTGGGCTCGGGCGCCGGGCCTGCCGCCGCCGCCACTATTGTTCCCTCGGGCGTTCCCTCGGGCCTCCCCTGGGTCGGGGTGGGTGCCGGATCAGCCGCTGCCAGCATCGGGTTAAACCGGCATCAGGTTAAACGGGCACGCCGACGAGGTCGCGGCTGGTGCGGATCGTCTGCAGCGTGCGCACCTGGCTCACCTGGGGCGCGCCGGTCAGGCGTTCGGTGAGCTGGTTCTCATGGGTGGTGTCGCGCGCCACGAGGCGGAGCAGGAAGTCCCCCCCGCCGCGGATCATATGACACTCCCGCACCTCCGGCCAATCGGCGACCAGCCGCTCGAACGCTGTGAGCACGGCCTCCTTCTGGCTGTCGAGCCCGACAATGGCGAAGAAGGTGATGGGCCAGCCGAGCTGCGTCGGATCGAGCTCGGCATGGTAGCCATGAATCACCCCCGCCTCCTCGAGCCGGCGCACCCGGCGGAGGCAAGGCGGGGCCGAGATGCCGGCGCGCTCCGCCAGCTCGACATTGGTGATCCGGCCATTGGCCTGCAGCTCGGCCAGGATCCGGCGGTCGATACCATCCAGCACGGGCGGTTCGGCGTTGCGGGTTTTCATCGAACTGGGTCTTCGCGAGCGTGATCCGGCTTTGGAACCGTTTCGATTGGCGGCGGGGAAGTTGAAATATTATTGCACGGCCCGCCGGCGGCAAGGAAGTTTGGCGCCATCGAAAAGGTCTTTTTCTTGCGTGCTGCATTGCCGCGCCAATATTCTGTCCTGTCATCCGGGCAGGAAGGTTTTATGACCGAGTCGCATCGCAGCTCCGTCCTCGTCATCGGCGCGGGGCCGGCGGGATATACGGCTGCGATCTACGCGGCCCGTGCCGCGCTCTCCCCCTTGCTGGTGGCGGGGCTCATTCCGGGGGGCCAGCTCACCACCACCACCGATGTCGAGAACTATCCCGGCTTCGCCGAGGTGATCCAGGGGCCGTGGCTGATGGATCAAATGGCGGCGCAGGCCGCCAAGGTGGGCACGCGGATCGTCACCGATCTCATCACGGGGGTCGATTTTTCCAGGCAGCCCTTCGTCTGCCAGGGCGATTCGGGAGATGTCTATAGCGCCGATTCGGTGATCATCGCGACCGGCGCGGACGCGCGATGGCTGGAGCTGCCCTCCGAGCAGCGGCTTCGCGGGGCAGGGGTCTCCGCCTGCGCGACCTGCGACGGGTTCTTCTTCCGCGGCAAGCGGGTGGCGGTGGTGGGCGGGGGCAATACGGCCGCCGAGGAAGCGCTCTATCTCACCCATCACGCCGCCGAGGTGACGCTGATCCATCGCCGCGATTCCCTGCGGGCGGAAAAAATCCTCCAGGAGCGCCTCTTCGCCCATCCCCAGATCCGGGTGATCTGGGACAGCGTGGTCGAAGAGGTGACCGGCAGCGGCAGGCCGGAATCGGTCACCGGCCTCCGGCTCAAAAACGTCCGCACCGGCGAAAGAAGCGAGCTTGCGGTGGACGGGGTTTTCATCGCCATCGGCCATCAGCCGAACACCGCAATCTTCGCGGGGCAGGTGGCCATGGACAAGGAAGGCTACATCCTCACCGCCCCCGGCTCGACGCGCACCTCGGTCGCGGGGGTCTTCGCGGCCGGGGACGTTCAGGACCGAATCTTCCGCCAGGCGGTGACGGCCGCCGGCAGCGGCTGCATGGCGGCGCTGGAAGCGGAGAAGTGGCTGGCGGCACGGCAGGACCGTCCGGCGCTCGCCGCAGAATGAATACCGACGGCTCCTGTCGTCGATCATCGCTTCGTAGCGCCGGGCGCAGCACTTGCGCCCAGCCCAAACAGATATCGAAACAGATGCTGAGGACCTCCGCCCAGGAGCGGATGCACAGGGATGGCTGATACGATGGACTGGGACAAGCTGCGCGTCTTCCACGC
>JASHVY010000243.1 GCA_030044345.1 Acetobacteraceae bacterium
GTCGGGTCACCGCGAAGCGGCTGCGTCTTCCTTCGCGATCATCTCGCCGTAGACATCCGTCCGCCGGTCGCCGAACAGATGGTTGCGGGCATTGAGCTGGCGCCGGCGCGCCGCCTCGGCAAGATCGACGCGCGCGAGGAGGATTTCCTCGCGATCTGCGGAGGCTGGCCCCGCGAGCGGCCAGCCAGCCGGGCCGACGATCAGGCTGCGCCCGAGGAAGGGTTGGCCGCGCTCGATGCCAATCCGGTCCGCAGCCGCAATGAAAACCGCGTTGGCGCACGCCCCGCCCATCACCAGCGTATTCGCCATCACATCCCGCTCCGGCGGCTGGTCGGGCATCGGTACCCAGTTCGTCGGCACGCAGAGAATGTCAGCGCCTTTGAGCGCGCACATCCGATAGCTTTCCGGGAACCATCCATCGTAGCAGATGAAAACGCCAAGACGGCCGAACGGCAGGTCGAACACGGGAAAACCGAGATCACCCCGAGCGAAGAAACGATTTTCTGCATCCCAAAGATGGATTTTTCGGAATACCCCGATCACGCCTTCGGGTCCGACCACGACCGCGGAATTGTAGATCCGCCCCTCCGCCCGCTCATTCAGCCCGGCGACAAGCCAGAGCTGCCGCGCGCTCGCAAGCGCGGCCCAGGCGCGCACGGCGGGGCCGGAGCGCGCATCCTCGGCGAGGCCCTGGGCCTCCTCCCGGCTTTCGAACACATAGCCCGAATTGCAGAGTTCCGGCAGGACGATCAGATCGGCCCCCCGATCGGCTGCCTCGCTTGCCATCGCGACAGACTTCGCGATGTTCTCCTCGACGGCACCGATCCGCGGTTCCATCTGCACGCAAGCAAGCCCGATCTCGCTCCCTTCCTTCCTCATCGGCGGCTTCCTTCCTTAAATTCGCGGGCGCTGCTCATGCCAGGCATGGGCTTTCTCGTAAGCGGCAGCGGCACGCAGCACGGTGGGTTCATCGAACGGCCGCCCGGCAATCTGCAGGCCGATCGGCAGCCCTTCATCGTCGAACCCACAGGGCAGTGTGATCGCCGGCAACCCTGTCAGGTTGTACGGATAGGTAAGCCGCCATGTCGCCGCCAGGGCACTTTCACGATGCGGGCCAAGCGCAACGATGTCGGCACCGATCGGCGGCGCCGTAATGGGCTCCGTCGGTCCCAGCACGACATCGGCAGTTTCGAACAGGCGCGCATAATCGTTCATCAGCACATGGCGGAACTGCTCGGCCTTGAGATAATCCGCGCCGGTGACGAAACGGCCGAACTGCACCAGGCGCCGCACATCCGGCGCAAACCCTGCGCTGCGGCCGGCGCGAAGCGAAGCATCGTGATAGGCGGTCGAGGAGGAAAGCTCGATCGCGAAGATGGCGCCAAGCCCATATTCGAGGCTCGGGATGCGCGCCTCATGCACGCGGGCGCCTTCGTCCGCGAACCAGCCGATCGCCGCCTCGACCGCCTGATCCACCGCAGGCTGATTGCGTTCGAAGAAATGATTGCGGATCACCGCCACCCGCAAGCCGCTGACGCCGCCGCCCACCGCCTCTGCATAATCCGGCACGGGGATATCCCGGCTTCCGGGATCGGCAGGATCGTAGCCCGCCATCACACCGAGCAGGATCGCCGCATCTGCGACACTCCTTGTGAGCGGGCCGGGATGATCGAGCGACCAGCTATGCGGCACGATGCCCCTCCGGCTGATTCGCCCAAAAGTCGGCTTCAGCCCGACGACACCGCAAAAGCTCGCCGGGATCCGCACCGAGCCTCCGGTGTCCGATCCTGTCGCCGCGAGGCAAAGGCCGGCGGCGAGCGCGGCACCCGACCCGCCGCTCGAGCCACCGGGGATCCTGTCCTGTCGCCAGGGGTTGCGGGTCGGCGGCGTGATCGTTCCCCAGGCGAATTCATGCGTGCGCGTCTTGCCGATCAGCACCGCGCCGGCCGCACGCAACCGTTCGGCCACCGCCGAGTCGACCAGCGGAAATTCGATGCCCGGCGCGCTGGTGCCGGCCGTGGTCGGCATATCGGCCGTGAAGGAGTTGTCCTTGATGGCGATCGGCACGCCATGCAGCGGGCCGCGCCATGCGCCGCTGCGAATCTCCGCCTCCGCTCGCCGCGCCTGATCGAGCGCGCTTTCCGAGACATGTATATAGCTTTCAAGTAGGCCGTCATGGCGATGGATGC
This sequence comes from Acetobacteraceae bacterium, assembly GCA_030044345.1. Classification (GTDB taxonomy): domain Bacteria; phylum Pseudomonadota; class Alphaproteobacteria; order Acetobacterales; family Acetobacteraceae; genus JAKAWQ01. The sequence continues at coordinate 2,190 of JASHVY010000243.1, forward strand.
GATCGAGAATCCGCTCGCAGAGCGTGACCGGGGAAAGACTTCCGGCGCGAAGAAGCGGCGCAAGCTCCGCAATCGGCGAGAATTCCGGCTCCTGGCTCAAGACGCGCGGCTCCGGTAAGAGAGCGTCGGGTCATAGATCACGACCGGATGGATCTCGGTAAGATCGAGCGTGCGCAACCGACGGATCGCCGCGGCGATGTCGGCGAAGGCCGCAAGTTCTTCGGCAAGCTCCGCATCCGGCAGATCGACCCCGATGATCTCCTTGAGGCCCATCATGGCACTCTCCCCTTGCTCCACCTCACACCGCGAGATGTTCGTGAATGGCGGCTTCAGCGCCGGGCTCCCCCACCGTTCCGCTGGCGACGATCTCGCCCCGCGCCAGCACGGCATAGCGATCGGCGAGCGAGAGCGCGAAATTCACATTCTGCTCGATCAGCAGGATCGCGAGACCGAGCGCGCCGAGCTCCCCGCGAAGCACCTCCGCGACACGCTGCGTGACCGAAGGCTGCAACCCTTCGGTGATCTCGTCCACCAGCATCAGGCGCGGGCGAAAGAGCAGCGCGCGCGCCACCAGCAGCATCTTCTGCTCGCCCCCGCTCAGCGTGCCGGCCCGCTGCCGCCGCCGTGTTCCGAGAAAGGGAAAGAGCGCAGCGACACGCGCAAGCTCGCGCTCATAGAAGCGATCGCTGGGGAGGCCGAGGCGCAGATTCTCATCCACCGTGAGGTCCTGGAAGATCGCCTGCTCCTGCGGACTATAGGCAACCTTCCGCCGCGTCATCCGGTGCGGGGGAAGGCCGGTCGTCTCTTCTCCGGCAATGCGGATCCGGCCCTTGGCGGCGGGCAGGAATCCCATGACGGTTTTGAGCAGCGTGCTCTTGCCCATCCCGTTCTTGCCGAGGATCGCCAGCACCTGACCCGCGGGAAGGCTGAAGCTCACATCGCGCAGGACCATCGCCTCGCCATAGCCGCTCGTCAGGCCTTCCACCTCGAGCGCGGCCCCGCTCATTCCGCTTCCTCTCCGATCGCCTGCGGTTCGCCCACATAGATCGTGCGCACCAGCTCGGAGGAAACGACTTCCTCGACATTCCCATCGAGCACGATCCGGCCCTGGTGCAGCACGATGATCCGCGAGCTGATCTCGCGCACGAACTCGAGGTCATGCTCGACCAGCAGGACGCAAAGCCCGTGCCGCTGCACCAGATCGACGAGCACCTTGCCGATGACCGTGCGTTCCGGCTTGGTGAGGCCCGCGGTCGGCTCGTCCAGCAGCAGCACGCGCGGCTCCGTCGCCAGCACCATCGCCAGCTCGAGGGCCTGTTTCCCGCCATGGGAAAGATGGCGCACCCGCGTCGCGAGCTGTTCGGCAAGCCCGGTCGTGCGCACCACCTGTACGGCGGCTTCCGGAAGCCGGATCGCATCATCGCATCGCCAGAGCGACGGTCGCTCGATCCGCGCCCGCGCGATGCGCAGCGATTCGGCGACGGTGAGTGCCTCGAACACGTTCGGTGTCTGGAACTTCCGCCCGAGCCCGAGCCTTGCGCAATATTCCGGCGCCGAACGTCCGATCCCATGCCCCTCGATCGCAACCCGGCCGGAGGTGCGCTCGCGCCCGTCGCTGATGCAGCGGATCAGCGTCGTCTTGCCCGCGCCGTTCGGCCCCACCAGGCTGACGAGCTCGCCGCCCCGGGCGCTGAAGCTGATATCCTCGAGCACATGCAGGCTGCCGTAGCGGCGCGAAAGATGGGTGATTTCGATCGCGGCCGGCCCGCCGCCGAAAGCCGGCTCAGCCGCGCCATTCCGCTCCTCGGCCGGCCTCAGCCTCGCGGTGACCGGCCGCGCCGAAGCCCTGCGCCGCCAGGCTCGTCGCACCGGAGAGGCCAGCGCCGGACCGAGACCGCGCGGCATCACCACGATCACCGCGATGAACACCACACCGACGATCAGTTGCCAGACGAAAGGCAGGCTGCCGCTCAGATAGGCGCTGATGAAATCGATCAGGACGGCGGCTGAGGCCGGGCCGAGCAAGGTGCCGCGACCACCGAGCGCCACCCAGATGACGATCTCGGTGCCGAACTCGAACCCGCCGAGATCGGGCGCGACCACGTCGGTATAACCGGCATAGGCATAGCCCGCGAGGGCTGCGACGATCGCCGAGCCGGCAAGCAACTGCATCTTGATGCGCCCGGTGGCGAGCCCGAAATATTTGCAGCGCTGCTCGTTCTCGCGGATCGAAACGAGCAGCCGCCCGGCATCGCTCCGCACCAGAATCCAGCCGAGCGCGGTCACCACCACCAGCGCCGCGCCGGCAATCCAGAACCACCCCGCCATCGAGACATCGAACGTATCGAAGCCCGAGAGGCCGCTGCTCGATCCCGTGTAGGCGCCGCCGGAATAGAGGATCTGCACGATCACCACGCAGAGAACGAGCGTGGCGATCGAAATATAGAGATCCGGCACGCCATAGCCGAAGGCGAGCCAGCCGACCAAGGCACCGACCAGCGCCGCAACAGCGACGCCGCCGACGAGCGCGCCCAGGGCGGTGAACGGGGTGAGCCCGATATGCACGAAGGTGAGCCCGCAGGCATAAGCGCCGATGACGAAGAACG
>JASHVY010000244.1 GCA_030044345.1 Acetobacteraceae bacterium
CTCGCGGAACTTCCACCGGCACCCGGAGAGGGTACCGGGCGAAGGCGCGATATCGTGCGCCGGGCACTGACCGACCTCGTCAATAAGAGCCATTACGCCTCGGCCCATGCGCTCGTCCGCGCCGAGGCCCTCGATCACGACGGCGACATGCCCCTCACCCCGATCCGGCGCGATGCGCTCTTCGCGCTTGCCATTCTCGAGAGCCAGCCGGGTGGCGATCCTGCCTGCGCCCACGCGCGCTTCGCCCGCGTCCGCGCCTCCCTGGAGGCGGAAGGCGCGACCGAATCCGGCCTCTACCGGGCCTGCGTGAACGGCGAGGCGCTGGCGGCCGGATCGGCCGAGCCAGTGGAGCCGCGCCGGGCCTGATGATAGAAATCCTCGTGCAGGGGAAATGTCGGCGAGGGTCCGATCGACTACGCTCCGTCACTCGTTGTCCTCTCGGTCTTGCTCGCCATCCAGGGCGCCTTTGTCGCGCTTGTGCTCGCGACACGCATCCATGAAGCGGCCGGGCGCGGCCGGCTCGCCCTGCTTGCCGCCTCGGCGGTCACGCTCGGGGTCTCCATCTGGGCAATGCATTTCGTGGGCATGCTGGCGCTGCACATGCCGGCCCCCGCGCACTACCTCGCCGGGCGCACGCTGTTCTCCTTCATGGTGGCGATCCTCGCGGTCGGCGGCGCCATCGCGCTGGTCGCGAACCGCCCGTTCTCGTCGGCCTCCTTCCTCCTCGGCGCCCTTCTCATGGGTGTTGGCATCGTGGGGATGCATTTCATCGGCATGTCCGCGCTCAGCGCCGGGTTCCTGCTGAGCTACGACCCGGTCTATGTCATCGCCAGCACGATCATCGGCATCTCCGCCTCCGGGCTCGGCCTTCATCTCGCCTTCCGCACCGGCGGATCCTCCCGGTCGCCGGTCATTGCCGCGGTCCTGATCGGGCTTGCGATCTCAGGCATGCACTATACGGCGATGGAGGGGACGACGATCCTCTGCCAGCCTTCCGCGCCGGCGGCCGCCGGTCTTTCTCCCCGCCTCTTTGCTTTGGTGGTCGCGCTCGTTGCTCTCGCGATCTCGCTCGGCTTCCTGCTCGCGCTCAATCCGGCGCGCGTTGAAGTTGAAGAGGCGCCCACAGCCCCGATCTCCGCCGCCTTCCCCTGGCTCGCTTCCGTCCCAGGGCCCGAGCCGGAACCTGCCCCTGAACCTGCCCCTGGGCCCGCTGAGGAACCGCAGGCGCCACCGTCCCGCCTCGTTCGGGCGCTGCCGGCGGAACGCCAGGGCCGCACGGTCTATGTGCCGGTGGAGCAGCTCCGCGCGGTCCACGCCAATGGCCATTACACGACGCTCACCGATCATGAGGGCGAGGCGCTCTGCCTCCTTTCCATCAGTACCGTGGAGGCGAAGCTCGATCCCCAGCGGTTCCTCCGCGTCCACCGCAGCCATCTGGTGGCGCTCGATGCGGTGACCGCGATCGAGCGCACGGGCGATGGGGGGCTTGCCTGGCTCATTGGCGCCGCCCACCCGGTGCCGGTGAGCAGGAGTCGGCTGGCCGCGCTCCGCGCCTCCCTTGCCGCACGCGCGGAAGGTCAGCCGAGCTGACGCTTTTCGTGCATTCACGCCGCCGTTCGCGCGGCAAACCGGGCATCTGAGGCCACTCCCCCGCCTTCACGCTTTTGTTCTTGGGTCTCTCACACGCCCCGGCATATTTCCGCTCTGAAGAACAATGGGGGAGGAGGAAACCACCATGATCCCGGGCCCCTTTGCCTATCACCGCCCGCGCAGCCTCGCCGAGGCCGTCGCCCTTTGCGCCGCCCATCCGGATGATGGCCGCCCGCTCGCCGGCGGCCACAGCCTGGTGCCGATGATGAAGCTCCGCCTCGCCACGCCGGATCATCTGATCGATCTCGGTGCCGTCGCCGAATTGAAGGGCGTGCGCCGCGAGGGCAATGGCTGGGTGATCGGCGCCACCACCACCCAGGCCGCGCTGATCACCGACCCGAACCTCGCCCAGGCCATCCCGATCCTGCGCGAGACCGCCCAGCAGATCGCCGATCCACAGGTCCGTTCTTGCGGCACGATTGGCGGGAATGTCGCGAACGGCGATCCCGGCAATGACATGCCGGCGCTCATGATGTGCCTGGATGCGACCTTTCGTCTCGCCGGCGCCAATGGCACGCGCGAGGTCAAGGCAAGGGATTTCTACCAGGGCGCCTATGTCACAGCCCTGGAACCGGGCGAGCTCCTCACCGCCATCACCATCCCCCACCCCCCGGCCGGGCATGGCTATGCCTATGAGAAGCTCAAGCGAAAGATCGGCGATTATGCGACCGCGGCGGCAGCCGTCATGCTGACGCTTGCGGGCGGGCGTATCACGACCTGCGCGATCAGCCTCACCAATGTCGCGCCGACGCCGCTGCTTGCCGCGGACGCTGCCGCCGCGACGATTGGCCAGAAGCCCGAGGAAGCCACCTTCGCCGAGGCCGCTCACCGTGCGGAGGCGATCACCGAGCCCACGCCGGATGGCCGCGGCCCGGCCGATTACCGGACGAAGATGGCGGGCGTCATGGTCCGCCGCGCGCTCGCCCGCGCCGTCGCGCGGGCCTCGGCCTAGGAGAGAGGAAACCATGGCGAAAACCGCGATCGCGCTCACCGTGAACGGCGAAGCCGTCGAGGCGCTGGTCGAGCCGCGCACCCTGCTCGTTCATTTCCTGCGCGAGCAGCTCAACCTCACCGGCACCCATATCGGCTGCGACACTACCCATTGCGGCGCCTGCACCGTCGATTTCGACGGACGCTCGGTCAAATCCTGCACCCTCTTCGCGGTCCAGGCCGAGGGCGCCGAGATCCGCACCATCGAAGGCATGGCCGGTGCCGACGGCACGCTTCATCCGCTCCAGGAAGGGTTCCGCGAGATGCACGGGCTGCAATGCGGCTTCTGCACGCCCGGAATGATCATGCGCGCCTATCGGCTGCTGCAGGAGAATCCGAGGCCCACGGAAGACGAGATCCGCACCGGCATGGCCGGCAATCTCTGCCGCTGCACGGGTTATCAGAACATCGTCCGCGCGATCCAGTTCGCCGCCGCCAAGATCGCGGGTGATTCCCTCCAGGAGGCCGCGGAATGAACGAGATCAGCGAAACCCGCGAGGCTCGCGAAGCCAGGCTGCAAGGGCTCGGCTGCAAGCGCAAGCGGGTCGAGGATATCCGCTTCACCCAGGGCAAGGGCAGCTATGTGGACGATCTCAAGCTGCCGGGCATGCTCTTCGGCGATTTCCACCGCTCGCCCTATGGTCATGCGCGGGTGAAATCGATCGATACATCCAAGGCGAAGGCGGTGCCGGGCGTGCTCGCCGTGCTTACGGCCGCGGACCTCAAGCCGCTCAAGCTTGATTGGATGCCCACCCTCGCCGGGGACGTGCAGGCCGTGCTCGCGGGCGACAAGGTGCTCTTCCAGGGCCAGGAGATCGCTTTCGTCGTCGCGACCGACCGCTATATCGCCGCCGACGCCGCCGATCTCATCGAGGTCGAGTACGAGGAGCTGCCCGCGCTCGTCGATCCCTTCAAGGCGATGGCGGAGGGCGCGCCCATCCTGCGCGAGGATATCAAGGACAAGACCGAGGGCGCCCACGGCAAGCGGAAGCACCCCAACCATATCTTCACCTGGGAGATCGGTGATCACGAAACGACCGATCTCGCGTTCCGCGATGCCGAGGTCACGATCAAGGAGCTGATCTCCTATCAGCGCGTGCATCCCTGCCCGCTCGAGACCTGCCAGTCCGTCGCCTCCTTCGACAAGATCAAGGGCGAGCTCACCGTCTGGGGCACCTTCCAGGCGCCGCATGTGGTGCGCACGGTGGCGGCGATCCTCTCCGGCATCCCCGAGCACAAGATCCATGTCATCGCGCCCGATATCGGCGGCGGCTTCGGCAACAAGGTCGGGGTCTATCCCGGCTATGTCTGCGCCATCGTCGCCTCGATCGTCACCGGCCGGCCGGTGAAATGGGTCGAGGACCGGATCGAGAATCTCTCCGCCACCGCCTTCGCCCGCGACTATCACATGACGACCGAGATCGCCGCGACGAAAGCAGGCAAGGTCACGGGCCTTCGCGTTCACGTTCTTGCCGATCACGGCGCCTTCGATGCCTGCGCCGATCCTTCGAAATGGCCGGCCGGCTTCTTCAATATCGTCACCGGATCTTATGATTTCCCGACCGCCCATGTCACGGTCGATGGCGTCTATACCAACAAGGCGCCGGGCGGCGTCGCCTATCGCTGCTCCTTCCGCGTCACCGAAGCGGCTTATTGCATCGAGCGCGCGATGGATATTCTGGCGCAGAAACTCGGCCTCGATCCTGCCGAGCTTCGGATGCGCAACTTCATCCGCCGTGAGCAGTTCCCGTACCATTCCGCGCTCGGCTGGGAATATGATTCCGGGGATTACCATACGGCGATGCAGAAGGCGCTCGACACGGTCGGGTACCAGGCCCTCCGCGCCGAGCAGAGAGCGAAACAGGAGGCGTTCAGGCGCGGCGAGACGCGCGAGGTGATGGGGATCGGGGTTTCCTTTTTCACCGAGATCGTCGGCGCCGGCCCTTCGAAGAATTGCGACATTCTCGGCATCGCCATGTTCGACAGCGCCGAGATCCGCATTCACCCCACGGGCGCGGTGATCGCGCGCATGGGCACGAAGAGCCAGGGCCAGAGCCATGAGACGACCTATGCCCAGATCATCGCTTCCGAAATCGGCATCCCCGCCGATGATGTGATGGTGGAAGAGGGCAATACCGATACCGCGCCCTACGGGCTCGGCACCTATGGCTCGCGCTCCACCCCGACCGCCGCCGCCGCGACCGCGATGGCCTGCCGCAAGATCAAGGCCAAGGCGCAGATGATCGCCGCCCATCTGCTCGAGGTCCATCACGACGATGTCGAGTTCGATATTGACCGTTTCCGCGTCAAAGGCATGCCGGAGCGATTCAAGACGATGAAGGACATCGCCTGGACGGCCTATAACGCACCTCCGCCCGGTCTCGAGCCCGGGCTCGAAGCGGTGAGCTATTACGATCCGCCGAACATGACCTACCCGTTCGGCGCCTATATCTGCGTGATGGATATCGATCTCGATACTGGGGTGGCGAAAGTGCGCCGCTTCTATGCGCTCGATGATTGCGGCACGCGCATCAACCCGATGATCATCGAGGGACAGGTGCATGGCGGGCTCACCGAGGCCTTCGCGATCGCCATGGGCCAGGAGATTGCCTATGACGAGATCGGCAATGTCAAAGGCGCCTCCTTCATGGATTTCTTCCTGCCCACCGCGGTCGAGACGCCGAAATGGGAGACCGACTTCACCGTGACACCTTCGCCGCATCACCCGATCGGCGCGAAAGGCGTGGGCGAGAGCCCGAATGTCGGCGGCGTGCCGGCCTTCTCCAATGCGGTAAACGATGCGCTCGCCTTCCTCGGCGCCACGCACATCCAGATGCCGCACGATGCCTGGCGCATCTGGAAAGCGGCGGAGGCGCTCGGAGCCCAAGGCTGAAGAAAGCGGGCTCCAAGGAAACGATGTGAAGGCGCCGCTCTCGCGCGAAAAGATCGCCGAGCTTCTGGCCGGCAGTGGCTACATTGCCGACCCGGAGCTCGCGACCGCGCTTCTCCTGATGGAGATGCTCGAACGGCCGCTCCTGATCGAAGGTGCCGCCGGCGTCGGCAAGACCGCCATCGCCTATGCGCTCGCC